>NZ_JBHFCS010000011.1:0-172505 GCF_044143025.1 Pseudomonas sp. TR47
TGCGCATTATAAGGGGATTCAAGAGGGCGTCAAGGCTTTATTTCAAATCACTGAACATACATGCAAGTAGGTGTTTTGGCGGGCACCTTGCACCTCACCCTTGCAATTGCGCACTATATTGCACACCCACACCCATCATTAAAAGGATTGCCGCGCACAAATGAACACCCAGCCCCGCAGCTTGGCCACCATGCTGTTTCCTATAGGCCTGCTGCTTATCGCCATGGCATCGATACAGTCCGGTGCCTCCCTGGCCAAAAGCATGTTCCCGATCATCGGCGCACAAGGCACCACAACCCTGCGCCTGATCTTCGCCAGCATCATCATGCTTCTAATTCTGCGCCCCTGGCGCGTACGGATGACCACCAAGACGCTGCGCAATGTGATCATCTACGGCATGGCCCTGGGCGGGATGAATTTCCTCTTTTATATGGCACTGCAGACAACACCACTGGGCATCGCCGTAGCCCTCGAGTTCACCGGCCCATTGGCCGTAGCGCTTTTCGCGTCGCGGCGCGCCATTGACTTCCTGTGGATTGCACTGGCAGTCAGCGGCCTGCTGCTGCTGATCCCGGTCGGCCATGGCGGCCAGCCCCTCGACCTCACGGGCGCCGCCTATGCACTGGGTGCCGGCGTGTGCTGGGCCCTTTATATCCTCTTTGGCCAACGCGCCGGAGCAGAACACGGGATTCAGAGCGCAGCACTGGGTGTAGTGGTCGCGGCGATATTTGTTGCGCCGATCGGTATCGTTCATGCCGGCACCGCACTGTTGACACCTGCGCTCATACCACTGGCCCTAGGGGTCGCAATACTCTCGACCGCCCTGCCCTATAGCCTGGAAATGGTCGCCCTGACCCGCATGCCAGCCCGCACATTCGGCACTCTGATGAGCATAGAACCGGCCATTGGTGCCCTTTCCGGTTTATTGTTCCTGGGCGAGTTGCTGAGCGTAACCCAGTGGCTGGCCATTCTCGCCATCATTGCCGCATCAGTGGGTGCCACGCTGTCCATGCGCCGCGACGCGAAGCCCCCTGTTGCAGCCGACTGATTTGAGAAATATTTTCATTTGACCCGGAATTGGCCATTGTAGCGCGCAGTCCTGCTGATTAAGCTGTCACAAAACCATAATCTTTACGCTATCTACTTGCATGCACACGGATGTCAAAGGCTATTCAGGAAGAACCGAAGCGATAACGACAGGGTCAGACAACTGATCAACCCTGCATTTAAGGACAGGAATGAAACGTATTTTGCTCATCCTGGCCGTCTTGGCCATTGCCGGATGTGCCGCAACGGCCAAGACTGAGGTCAAAAAAGGGAAGAAGGGCCTGCACATCAACTGCTCCGGCCTCTCCTCATCCTGGGACAAGTGCTACAGCAAGGCCGCCACGGCCTGCAGCACACGCGGTTACAAGGTCATCGCCCGTTCTGGAGACACCGACGAAGAGCCGGGTGATTACCTCTTCGGCATCAACCCAGCCGGGTATACCAGCCGCAGCATGATCGTCATCTGCAAGTAAACAGAAAGGGCAGCTCGTGAGCTGCCCTTCTTTTATCTACTGCCCACCGCGGCTGCTCACAATGCTGCTGTGCGAGCTTCAAGCCAAGCCGATGCGTCGCCTGACAGCAGGGGAGCAAGGCGCTCGCGAACCGTCGCGTGGTAGCCGTTGAGCCACGCCAGTTCATCCTTGGTGAGGCACTCGGTGAGCAGGCAGCGTGCATCGATAGGGCATAACGTCAGGGTCTCGAAATCGAGGAAATCACCGAACTCACTTTTGCCCGATGCACGGTTGACCACCAGGTTCTCGATGCGCACCCCCCAAGCGCCAGGGCGATAGGTCCCTGGCTCGATGGAGCTGATCATCCCTTCCTGCATAGCGGTCTGCGGCGCGGTAGCAGCCTGATAGGCAATGACCTGCGGCCCTTCATGCACATTCATGAAATAGCCGACACCGTGCCCGGTACCATGGCCATAGTCGACCTGATCCGCCCAAATCGGCGCCCTCGCGATGGCATCGAGCAAGGGCGAAAGAATACCGCGCGGGAATGTGGCGCGTGACAGAGCGATCATACCCTTGAGCACCCGAGTGCAATCCTGCTTCTGCTCAAACGTCGGAGTGCCCACCGGAACCATCCGCGTGATGTCGGTGGTTCCGCCCAGATACTGCCCTCCCGAGTCGATAAGCAGCAAGCCATTGCCTTCAATGACCGCGTGAGATTGCTCGGTGGCACGGTAATGGGGCATTGCACCATTGGCATTGAAAGCTGCAATGGTCGAGAAACTCAGCGAGACGAAGCCGGGGCGCCGTGCACGCGCAGCACTCAGTTGTTCATCGATGGTCAGTTCGGTGATGGATTCCTTACCTTGACTCGCCTCAAACCAGGCGAAGAACTCACACAGAGCTGCGCCATCCTGCTCCATGGTGTGGCGTATATGGACCAGCTCATCTTCACCCTTGCGTGATTTGCTCAACGTGGTCGGGTTCGGCCCTTCAATCAGCGAAACCTGGGGGCCTAGGTTCTTGAGCAGGCCACAGGTCACGCGCGCAGCATCGACCAAAAGCCGGCCGCCGGCAGGTACCTGTGACAGCGCTTCGCCGATCTCCGAATAATCACGCACCTCGATACCATCGGCTTCCAGTACATGGCGCAAATGCGCGTCAAGCTTTCCAGCGCCAACGAATAAAGCGGCGCGCTGCTGGCTGATCAACGCAAAGGAAACGAATACCGGGTTGTAGGAGACATCACTACCGCGCAAATTGAACAGCCAGGCGATGTCATCCAGGGTCGCGATGAAGTGCCAGTCTGCGCCCTTCTCTTCCATGGTGCGGCGCAACTGGGCAAGCTTTTCCGACCGACTGACTGTGGCGTGAGGCGGCAGGTGCTGATACACAGGGTTACTCGGCAGCGCAGGGCGCTCTTCCCAAACCTCGGCAAGCAAATCCTGGCTGGTTACCAAGCGAATGTCGTGCCCCCTGAGGCGCTCCTCGAGCTGGCGCGCAGACGCCAGCGCCATGACCGCCCCATCCACGGCCACTGTTCCTTTGGCCGGGACATTGTCGCCCAGCCATTCCAGCGCACCCGGCTTACCCGGCTGCAGCTTCATGAGTTCGATGCCGCTACCCGCCAACTCCTTGATAGCTTGCTCCCAGTAACGGCTATCGGCCCACACCCCTGCAAAATTTGCAGTGACCACCAACGTACCCACCGAGCCATCGAAGCCCGACAGCCACCGCCGCCCCTGCCAGTAGCCCGGCAGGTACTCAGAAAGATGAGGGTCGGCTGAGGGCACCAGCAGGGCATCGACCCCCTCCCTGGCCATTACCTCGCGCACACGCATCAGGCGCTCGGGAACCCTCTGCTCACGGGTGGTATGAACGTTCATTCGCACTCCTGCGGTAACATCTTGGTTGATCCAGATGCACGATAATGGAACAGCCAACCTCACCCTGCAATCGCGACGACTGACTCGCGGCCTGCAAGCCATCGTTGCGCGTGCAAAGGAACAGCGGTTCCTGCCACTACGAACCATCGATCGCTTCCACCTGAACTTCCCCAAACCATGGGCTTCACAATCAGTACATTCATTGCAGACAGGCTGATGCCCATGCCCAGCACCTGCGAATCAAAAACGGGGGTCGTCCTCCTCGATGCTCGCGATCACACCCCTGAGCACGAACACGCAGTGCACCTGAAGCTGGCTGATGGCCTGGCCGAGCTTCTAGGGTGCGCGCGAGCAACCCCTGATCTGCCACCCAAAGCCGCCGACCACTATTACTACCTACCCACTGAAACCCTCATCGACCCGCAACGTTATGCCCACCTCGGCATCCGAACGGAACATGACCTGTTCGGGGGCTTGGTCAGTCATCCTTATATGGCAACCAAAGCGATCTCCCACCCGCTGCCTGCCAATGCCACCTTCCCCCCAGGCTGGACTGACGACTTCGCCCGCCAGGCCAGCGATGCCCTGCTGTGCGGTTACACCGTATTCAGCAAAGCCGATGCCCGGCGGGCCGCGCAGTTACTGCTGCGCCATGGCGCAGTACGGCTCAAGCCGGTGCTGGCATGCGCGGGGCGTGGGCAACAGGTGATCGTTCAACTGGATGAACTGGAAGCTTTGTTGGCCAACATTGATGATCAGGGCCTGGCCTTGTGGGGGTTGGTGCTGGAAGAGGACCTCAGTGAAGTGGAAACCTTCAGCGTTGGCCAAGTGCGTGTCGCCGGCCTGACCTGCAGCTACCTCGGCACCCAGCAGTTGACCCAGGACCACCAAGGTACCGAGGTATACGGAGGCTCCGACCTGCTGGTGGTGCGCGGCGACTACCAGGCCTTGTTGCAACTGCCACTGGAGGACCACCTGCGCCTTGCCATCAACCAGGCCCTGACCTATGAGCATGCAGCCGAGCAGCACTTCCCAGGCTTCATCGCCTCCCGGCGCAACTACGACATCGCCCGCGGCAAAAACCCTGAGGGCCACCTGCGCAGTGGCGTACTTGAACAATCCTGGCGTTTGGGTGGCGCCAGCAGCGCTGAGCTGCTGGCCCTGCAGGCCTTTGCCGATGACCCGGCACTGCAACGGGTGCGAGCCTCCACCCATGAAATATTCGGTACACCCAACCTTCCCACTGACGCCACCCTCTTCTATCAAGGAAACGACAGTGAACTCGGACAATTCTGCAAGTACGCGCGGATTCGCGAGTATGGCCATTCAGAGTGAAACCGTCGAATTGCAGGTCGACGACGACAGCATCGCCGGTACCTTGGTCAGCCCCGGAAGCAAGATGCCCGGGATCCTTTTCGTACATGGCTGGGGCGGTAGCCAGCAACGCGACCTTGCACGGGCCCGGCATATCACAGGGCTCGGTTGCGTGTGCATGACCTTTGACCTGCGGGGCCACGAAAAAACCGAAAGCCAGCGCCTTACGGTTACACGCGAGCAGAACCTCAAAGATTTGCTGGCTGCTTATGACCGCCTGGTCAGCCACCCCGCGGTGGACAGTAGTGCCATCGCCATCATCGGCAGCAGCTATGGCGGCTACCTAGCCACCTTGCTGACCCTGCACCGCCCAGTGAAGTGGCTGGCTCTGCGCGTACCTGCGATGTACTGGGACGACGAATGGGACAAGCCCAAACAGACCCTGGACCGTCAGCGCCTGAAAGCCTACCGCCAGCGCCTGCTTGGCCCAGGTGACAATCGCGCCCTGGCTGCCTGCGCGGAGTTCGCTGGCGATGTGCTGCTGGTCGAGTCGGAACAGGACGACTATGTGCCGCACACCACGCTGATGAGCTACCGTTCGGCTTTCGTCAGCGCCCACTCGCTTACCCACCGCATCGTCGACGGCGCCGACCACGCACTATCGAGCGAGCAAAGCCAGAAAGCCTACAGTTCGATCCTCGCATCGTGGATCAGCGAGATGGTGATAGGCGCGCGCCTGGACCGCTATCCCCACTATGCCCCTTGGTATGCCTGAGGCGCGCCGACCTGGCAGTGCAGGCCACCGTCGACACCCCGCGCCAGGCTTCGTAACGCCTGATAAGCGGCAAAGTTGACGCTGCGCGCCTGATGTCGACGCACGATATCGAGGAAGGGCTCTTCGACAAAAGACGCAGTTGCCGCTACCCAAGCCTGTCGTGATTGCCACTGTAGACACTGCAATACGCGGCTACCGTCATCGCTGGCCTGGATGCTGACTTCTTGCAGTCCCTCAAAACGCGAGGCCAGCTCCTCAGCGCGAATTACCAATGCGTGGGCAAGTGCCTCCTGGCGGGTGGCAGGCACTTCATATTCGATCATCTGGGTGAACCACAGCGGTTGCGGCATGGCCAACATGGGCAGTCTCCTTGCTCCGGACGCTTGCAGCGCGATGATCGGCAGGGTAAAACCTCCAGTTAACTCAAGGTCAAGAGCTTTTTCGCATGCCCAGACATACGCCGACCACCCACGAAAAGCTGCTCAGTGTCGGCCAACTGGCCGCGCGCAGCGGTGTGGCGGTAACCGCTCTGCACTTTTATGAAACCAAAGGCCTGATCCAGAGTTCCCGCAACGCCGGCAACCAGCGCCGTTACCCACGGGCGATGCTGCGCCGCGTGGCGGTGATCAAGATGGCTCAGCGCTTGGGCATCCCGCTGGCCAACATCGCCAGGGCCCTGGCGACGCTACCAAATGATCACATACCTACCGCCGAGGACTGGCGACGATTGTCCGAAGGCTGGCGCGAAGACCTCGATCGGCGCATTGGCGAAATGATCCTGTTGCGCGATCAACTTGACGGCTGCATCGGCTGCGGTTGCATGTCGCTGAAGGACTGCCCGCTTCGCAACCGCCAGGATCACCTCGCCGGCGAGGGGCCCGGGCCGCATCTGCCCTGAACTACGCATTCATCCCGCGCACCGCCTATAACTAATGGCACCCGATGCTACTGACCCAGGAGGCAACATGAGCAAGCAGGCGCTGATCATCATCGACATCCAGAACGACTATTTCCCCGGAGGCAAGTGGCCCCTGGAAGGCGCCAACTCGGCGGCCGACAATGCGGCAAAGCTGCTGGCCGCGGCACGCCAGCGAGGCGACCTTGTGGTGCATGTGCGGCATGAGTTCGAAAGCGAGGACGCGCCGTTCTTCACTCCCGACACCCAAGGCGCTGCGATTCACCCAAAAGTCCAGCCGCTGGAAGACGAGCCCGTCGTGCTCAAGCACAAGGTGAATGCATTTCTTGATACCGATCTCAAGCGCACGCTCGATGACCAAGGTGTAAAAACACTCACCATAGTCGGCAGCATGAGCCACATGTGCGTCGATGCCGCCACGCGAGCAGCAGCTGACTTTGGCTACGATGTCACGGTGGCGCACGATGCCTGCGCCACCCTGCCTCTTGAGTTCAATGGCAAGCAAATACCGGCAGCCCAGGTGCACGATTCGGTGATGGCTGCACTCGCTTTTGCGTACGCCAAAGTGGTGAAGACCGATGAGCTTCTGAAAAACTGACCGTTCAAATTACCACGTTGCGTACGAAGCGCGTCGGCACGGCACCATCGTTGCGGTAGGCATAGCGGCAGTTACTGGGAAATACATGGAACTGACCGACGTGCAGGCAGTGCTCGATCTGCTCGATGATCAGCGTCAGTTGCCCTTCAGCCACATAGATCTGCTCGCTCCAGCCCTCGGCATCGGCTTCACTGGTGTAACACTCACCCGGCGCCAGGGTCCACTCCCAGATCTCCACCTCTCGCCGAGCGGTGCTGCTGGCCAGCAGCACCGCCTTGCTCTGGGGATGCTCACCGGCCCAGGCCAGTTCGTCGATGCGGCTGGTATCGCGCTGGTCGGGCGCCTGGATCAGCCGGCTGAAGGCAACCCCCAACGCTTCAGCTATAAGGTCGAGCGTAGTCAGGCTGACGTTCTTCTCACCAGCCTCGATCGCCACCAGCATGCGCCGGCTGACACCTGAGCGCTCGGCCAAGGCACTCTGGCTCATCCCCACTGCATTGCGCAGACCACGAACGTTGAGGCTCACATGCTGGAGCACCGAAGCACGGTGCGCGGAATCTTTGTGCACTATATTGCTCACTTTTAAAGGTTGCGCAGTATACTGCCCACTTTGCGGCGATTGTGCGCTGCCACTTCCGAGTAAGCAAGACCATGAGCCAACCGATAAACCGCCAGCAGACCACCGTATCCTTGCGCCTGAGCAAGGCCGAGGTGCTACTGGTGTTCATCACCATGCTATGGGGCGGCACCTTCCTGCTGGTGCACAACGTCATGACCGTGAGTGGCCCGATGTTCTTCGTCGGCCTGAGGTTTGCTGCAGCCGCCTTGTTCGTCGGCCTGGTCTCGATACGCGCGCTGCCCGGGCTGACACTCACCGAATTGAAGGCCGGCGCGCTGATTGGTGCGACCATCATGCTCGGTTATGGTTTGCAAACCATGGGCCTGCAAACCATCAGCAGCAGCCAGTCGGCCTTTATTACTGCACTGTATGTGCCCTTCGTACCGCTGTTGCAGTGGCTGGTGCTTGGCCGTCGGCCAGGGCTGATGCCAAGCCTGGGAATCTGCCTGGCGTTCCTCGGCCTGATGCTGCTCGCTGGCCCCGAGGGCGGTACCCTGCGTTTCAGCGAAGGCGAAATCGTGACCCTGGTAAGCGCCGTGGCCATTGCCGCCGAGATCATTCTGATCAGCCGGTATGCCGGGCAGGTCGATGTGCGCCGCGTCACCGTAGTGCAACTGGCCACCGCCTCGCTGCTGTCGTTCCTGATGATCGTACCGACTCAGGAGCGCATCCCCGACTTCTCCTGGCTATTGTTGCTAAGTGCACTGGGCTTGGGTGCCATGAGCGCAGTGATCCAGGTGGCGATGAACTGGGTGCAGAAATCGGTATCGCCAACCCGCGCCACACTCATCTACGCCGGCGAGCCGGTGTGGGCTGGCATCGTCGGCCGCATCGCAGGCGAGCGTCTGCCCGGTGTGGCGCTCATAGGCGGCCTGATGATCGTCATCGCCGTGGTGGTCAGCGAACTTAAAGTTCGACGCCTACGCAATGAAAGCGAAGAGCTCGAGGTAGAGGGCGAACGCGAATGCGGGCTGTAAAGCAGTGAACAGCAGCTATGCTCTGTAAAAAACTGTTATAAAAAAACAGCTTGTCACACCCTGTTTGTATGATTCTGCGACAGCTTGCGTGTTGGTGATCAACTGCACGGCACGTATGATCCTTGGCAAACCTTTCCAGAATAGAACGCTATGTCCTTGATAGTGCTACTGCTTCTGCCGTTCTTGGGCAGTTGCCTGGCAGCTGTGCTGCCGCACAACGCACGTAACGCCGAGTCCATCCTGGCTGGGCTCGTGGCCCTGGTCGGCACCGTCCAGGTAGCACTGCTGTACCCCCAGGTTGCCCATGGCGGTGTCATCCGCGAGGAGTTCCTCTGGCTGCCCAGCCTGGGCCTCAACCTGGTCCTGCGCATGGACGGCTTCGCCTGGCTGTTCTCGCTGCTGGTACTGGGCATAGGCACCCTGGTGTCGCTGTACGCGCGCTACTACATGTCGCCACAGGACCCGGTACCACGCTTCTTTGCCTTCTTTCTGGCGTTCATGGGCGCCATGCTCGGCCTGGTGATCTCGGGCAACCTGATCCAGCTGGTGTTCTTCTGGGAGCTGACCAGCCTGTTCTCGTTCCTGCTGATCGGCTACTGGCACCACCGCGCCGACGCCCGACGCGGCGCCTACATGGCGTTGATGGTTACCGGCGCCGGCGGCCTGTGCCTGTTGGTCGGCGCCCTGTTGCTTGGCCATGTAGTGGGCAGCTATGACCTGGACAAAGTGCTGGCTGCCGGCGAGACCATTCGCCAGCACGCGCTGTATCCAGTGCTGCTGCCCCTGATCCTGGTCGGAGCATTGAGCAAGAGCGCGCAGTTCCCCTTCCAGTTCTGGCTACCTCATGCCATGGCAGCACCGACCCCGGTTTCAGCTTATCTGCACTCGGCAACCATGGTGAAGGCCGGGGTGTTTTTACTGGCCCGGTTGTGGCCGGTGCTTTCGGGCAGCGAGGAGTGGTTCTGGATCGTCGGTGGCGCGGGGGCCATAACCCTGCTGCTGGGCGCCTTCGCAGCGATGTTCCAGAATGATCTCAAGGGCCTGCTGGCTTACTCGACCATCAGCCACCTTGGGCTGATCACGCTTCTATTGGGTTTGAACAGCCCACTCGCCGCAGTGGCCGCCGTGTTTCACATACTCAACCATGCCACTTTCAAAGCTTCGCTGTTCATGGCCGCCGGCATCATCGACCACGAAAGCGGCACCCGTGACATCCGCCGCCTCAGCGGGCTGATCCGTCTGGTGCCCTACACCGCGACCCTGGCGATGGTGGCGAGCGCCTCGATGGCCGGCGTGCCATTGATGAACGGTTTCCTGTCCAAGGAAATGTTCTTCGCCGAAACCGTGTTCATCAGCTCCACCGCTTGGGTCGAGGCCGCGCTGCCGGTAATAGCTACCTTGGCCGGCACTTTCAGCGTTGCCTACGCTTTGCGCTTCACCGTTGATGTGTTCCTTGGCCCTGCCGCCCAAGACCTGCCTCACACACCTCACGAACCACCACGCTGGATGCGCGCGCCAGTCGAACTGCTGGTGCTCACCTGTCTGGTGGTGGGCATTTTCCCTGCCCAGTCGGTCGGCCCGTTGCTCGCCGCTGCAGCCCTTCCAGTGGTGGGTGGTACTCTGCCGGAGTACAGCCTGGCCATCTGGCACGGCTGGAATGCCCCGCTGATCATGAGCCTGGTGGCCATGAGCGGCGGTATCGTGCTCTATCTGCTGCTGCGCAACCAGTTGCGCCGAGGCCGCTTCCCGTATCCACCCCTGATCGAGCGTTTCAATGGCAAGCGCCTGTTCGAGCACGGCCAGGTGCACCTGATGTTACTGGCCCGGCGCATCGAGGGGCTGCTGACCACTCGCCGCCTGCAGGCACAACTGTTCATGCTGGTGCTTGCCGCCTTCCTCGCGGGGCTCACACCAATGCTGTACAGCGGCCTGAGCTGGGGTGACCGCCCTAAAATACCGGGCTCAGGCGTGTTCGTCGCCCTTTGGCTGATCGCTATCGCCTGCGCCATTGGCGCCGCCTACCAAGCCAAGTATCACCGCTTGGCCGCCTTGATCATGGTTGGCGTCTGCGGCCTGATGACCTGCATCACTTTCGTCTGGTTCTCAGCACCTGACCTGGCCCTGACTCAACTGGTCGTCGAGGTTGTCACGACGGTTCTGATCCTGCTCGGCCTGCGCTGGCTGCCGCGGCGTATCGAGGGCGTCTCGCCGCTGCCCGGCAGCCTCGACCGTGCCCGCATGCGGCGCGTGCGCGACCTGCTGCTGGCAATCCTGGTCGGCGGCGGCATGGCGCTGCTGTCCTACGCCATGCTGACACGACCAACGCCGAACGACATTTCCTCGTTCTACCTGAGCCGAGCCTTGCCACAAGGTGGCGGTACCAACGTGGTCAACGTGATGCTGGTTGACTTCCGCGGCTTCGACACCCTGGGCGAGATCACCGTGCTGGTGGCCGTCGCCCTGACCGTATTCGCCCTGCTGCGCCGCTTCCGCCCACCCAAGGAGAGCATGCAGCTGCCAGCTCAGCAGCGCCAGCTTGCACCCGACGTGGTCACCGACCTGATCAACCCGCGCCATGCCACCGACACAGCCTTGGGCTTCATGATGGTGCCTGCGGTGCTGGTACGACTGCTGCTGCCGATCGCCCTGCTGATCTCGATGTACCTGTTCATGCGGGGCCACAACCAGCCTGGCGGTGGCTTTGTCGCAGGCCTGGTGATGTCGGTGGCATTCATCCTCCAGTACATGGTCGCAGGTACCCAATGGGTCGAAGCCCAGATGAGCCTGCGCCCACTGCGCTGGATGGGCACCGGGCTATTGTGCGCAACACTGACCGGGGTCGGCGCCATGCTGCTGGGCTACCCGTTCCTGACCACGCATACCGCCCACCTGCACCTGCCAGTGCTGGGCGATGTGCATGTGGCCAGCGCGCTGTTCTTCGACGTGGGCGTGTACACCGTTGTGGTCGGCTCGACCCTGCTGATCCTCACAGCCCTGGCACACCAGTCGGTGCGAGCCTACCGCCCGGGTAATCCGTCCAAACCCAGCCAAGCAGGAGCCGCCTGATGGAAGAAGTCATTGCAGTCGCCATCGGCGTACTGGCCGCATCGGGCGTGTGGCTTATCCTGCGCCCACGGACCTATCAGGTGATCATGGGCCTGTGCCTGCTGTCGTATGGCGTCAACCTGTTCATCTTCAGTATGGGCAGCCTGTTCATCGGCAAGGAGCCGATCATCAAGGAAGGCGTGACACAGGACCTGCTGCACTACACCGACCCACTGCCCCAGGCGCTGGTTCTGACGGCCATCGTCATCAGCTTTGCCATGACCGCCCTGTTTCTGGTGGTGCTGCTGGCATCTCGCGGCCTGACCGGCACCGACCACGTGGATGGCCGGGAGCGTGATGAATGAGTGAGATGAGCCGACTGATCATCGCCCCCATCCTGCTGCCGTTGCTGACCGCAGCAGTGATGCTGATACTGGGCGAGAAGCACCGCCTGCTCAAGGCGCGCCTCAACCTGCTGTCCACCTTCAGCGGCCTGGTCATCGCCGTCAGCCTGCTGCTGTGGGTGCGCGTCCAGGGCCAGGCGGAATCGATCGGTGTGTACCTGCCGGGCAACTGGCCCGCGCCTTTCGGCATCGTACTGGTGGTTGATCACCTGTCGGCGCTACTGCTGACTTTGACCGGGGTCATCGGCATCAGCGCCCTGCTGTTCGCTCGCGCCCGCTGGGACAGCGCCGGCGCCAGCTTCCACGCACTGTTCCAGATCCAGCTGATGGGCCTGTATGGTGCCTTCCTGACAGCCGACCTGTTCAACCTGTTCGTCTTTTTCGAAGTGCTGCTAGCGGCCTCTTATGGCCTGCTGCTGCACGGATCGGGGCGAGCGCGGGTGCGGGCCGGCCTGCACTACATTGCCATCAACCTGTTCGCTTCTTCGCTGTTTCTGATTGGCGCCGCGATGCTTTACGGCGTAACCGGCACCCTCAACATGGCCGACCTCGCGCTGAAAGTACCGTTGGTGCCCGAAGCCGACCGTGGCTTGCTGCACGCGGGCGCGGCAATCCTGGCCATAGCCTTCCTGGCAAAGGCCGGCATCTGGCCGCTGAATTTCTGGCTGGTTCCGGCCTATGCCTCGGCCAGCGCACCCGTAGCCGCATTGTTCGCCATCATGACCAAGGTTGGCCTGTACGCTGTGTTACGGCTCTGGTCCCTGTTGTTCTCGGGTCAAGCCGGTGCATCAGCGCATTTCGGCGGGCAATGGCTGATCTATGGGGGCTTGGTCACGCTTACCATCGCAGCCGTGTCGATACTTGCCGCACAACGCCTGGAGCGCATGGCAGCACTGAGCATACTGGTTTCGGCAGGCACCCTGCTTGGCGCGATCGGCTTTGCTCAGCCGGCCCTGACCGGTGCAGCGTTGTTCTATCTGGTCAATTCAACCCTGGCACTGTGTGCACTGTTCCTGCTCGCCGAGCTGGTGGAGCGCTCTCGCTCGGCCAATGAGCCACCACTGGAGGACGAAGAAGGCAGCATGCCCTCGCCACTCGAGTCGTTGCACCCACCTAAAGGCATAAACCTCGACGATGAGCAGAAGGCAGTCATAGGCCAGATCATTCCCTGGACCATGGCGTTCCTGGGCCTGAGCTTCATTGCCTGTGCGTTGCTGATCATCGGCATGCCACCGCTCTCTGGCTTCGTCGGCAAACTCAGCTTGATCAGTGCGCTGTTCAACCCACTGGGGTTGGGCGTGCCGGCCGAGCAACCACTGTCAGCAGCCGGCTGGGCGCTGGTAGCCCTGCTCATCCTGTCCGGCATGGCCTCGCTGATCGCTTTCGGCCGCGTGGGCATCCAGCGCTTCTGGAAGCCTGAAGAGCGGCCCTCCCCCGCGCTGCGACACTACGAATGCCTGCCGATCGTCATTTTGCTGGGCCTGTGCATCATGCTCAGCTTCAGAGCCGAGCCGCTGCTACGTTACACCCAGGACACTGCAGCCAGCCTGCAGACCCCTGACACCTACATCAGGGCCGTAATGGCCGTACAGCCTATCCCAGGCCCGACCACGCTCGACGCACAGGTGCAGCCATGAGCCGACTTTTCCCCGCACCGCTGTTGTCTGTAGCACTGTTCATACTGTGGTTGCTGCTGAACCTCTCGGTCAGCCCGGGTAATCTGCTGCTCGCAGCAGCACTTGGCTTTCTGGCGCCACTGCTGATGGCACCGTTGCGCCCCCAGCACGCCCATGTGCGCAGGCCGCTGGTGATAGCGAGCCTGATTGGCCGGGTGGGTATCGATGTCATCCAGTCCAACCTGCAAGTAGCCCTGCGCGTGCTGCGCGCCGGGCAACATCCGCCTCGCTCTGCCTTTGTCCATATCCCGCTGGACCTGCGCGACGCCCACGGCCTGGCGGCACTATCGATGATCACTACCGTAGTGCCCGGTACCGTCTGGTCAGAACTGGCCCTGGACCGCAGCGTCCTGTTGCTGCACGTGTTCGACCTCAAGGATGAGAACGCTTTTATCGAGCACTTCAAACACACCTATGAACGACCGCTGATGGAGATTTTCCAATGACAGGCCTGCTAGCCTATGCAGTGCTCGCCAGCTTGTTCATCTTCGCCTTGGCCATGGGCCTGACGCTGATCCGGTTGTTTCGCGGCCCCTCCGCCCAGGACCGGGTACTGGCACTGGACTACCTGTACATCTTGGCCATGCTCATGATGCTGGTACTGGGAATCCGCTATGCCAGCGATACCTACTTTGAAGGTGCTCTGCTGATTGCGCTTTTCGGCTTTGTCGGCTCGTTTGCCCTGGCCAAGTTCTTGCTGCGTGGTGAGGTAATAGAATGACCGAAGTTCTTGAACTACCGCTCTGGCTCGAGCTAGTTACCGCTGCCCTGCTGCTGCTCGGCAGCCTGTTCGCGTTGATCGGGGCCATTGGCCTGCTGCGCCTCAAGGATTATTTCCAGCGCATGCACCCACCAGCACTGGCCTCGACCATCGGGGCCTGGTGCGTTGCCTTGGCTTCGATCATCTACTTCTCATGGCTCAAGCAAGGCCCTGTACTGCACGCTTGGTTGATCCCAGTTCTACTGTCGATCACATTACCGGTCACTACGCTACTATTGGCCAGGGCGGCACTGTTTCGCAAACGCATGTCCGGGGAAGCGGTACCCGAAGAAGTCAGTAGCGGCCAAGCGGGGGGCAATTGATGTGCGGCACGCTCATTCCTGGGTGATCCGCTGCAACTCCCGGCGCACCATGGCGACGTAGGGAGGCGGGCCTGATTGATAGAGCTGGGCCGCCACCCAAGTCAACCAGGCGGCCTGCATCTCATCGCGCCGCGCCAGCAAACGTTCTGCCTGAGCCACGGCCATGGCCTGATATTGTCGGTGGAACGCGGCACGGCTGCCATCCGCCTCCTGCCCCTCGTTCATTCACTCGCCTTGAACGTGGTCAACTCGCCCTTGCGCCATTTTGCGACCTTACCGGTCACGGCTTTGAGCAGCTTGCCAAGGCCCTCTTGGACTTGCTGTTGAGCCGCGAACACCAGCATTACGCCTTGGCCTTCACGGAACACGATACCTTCACCCTCCGGCACCGAGACAAAGGCATAGTCCCCCACGCCGTAGACGTTCAGTTTGATCTCACGAAAGCGCATTTCCAACTTGCCGCCTTCACGACTGGGCAATACGGCAGCGCGAAAGTGGTCACCCACCTTCAATTCCAAACGTTGCTTGTCATCGACCACCAACGCACTCTCGGTGTCGATTTCGGCCATATAGAGGCCTTCAGGGTTCTGCTCGGTGACATAAACGAAGCGGCCCTGAAACAGCTTGGCCAACTTACCGCGCAAATCGCCAAGGGCGAACAAAGCGTGGGTATCCAGAGTACTGACTGCCAATGAAGTAATCCTCAAATCGGTAACATCCGCCCCCACTCACCACCGGTGAGGCACGGCCCTTTCATTTCGATAGGCGAAAAGAGTAATGAAGCGATGTGCATAACGTCTGTGCCTTCTGGCTATACAGCATGGAGGAAACTTTACTCCTGCTTGCCAGACTTTGCCCAAATGGCGGGTTTAGGCACATTCCCCAACCGGGAAGCGTAATGCCCTACAACTATTCCGTCAGAAAAGATGCGATAGATAACGCCAGGCCCTTCGGCAGAACGGGCTCTGCAATCCATCAGCGCATTACTGGGAAAGAAATATGCACGAAAACACAGAAACACGTCGAGAGGCAAAGCGCATTTATTCTCGCTCCATACCGCGTTACGTCGTCATACCTGCCGGCATCGAGTTCTTCCACGTCACTGAAAGCGCTACCGGCAGAGTAAAGGGGTTTCGACGTCGTCACCATGAAGCCTGCGAACTGGCCCGTAGCCTCGAAAACTGAACCACAGTCAGGCAGCGCGGCCTTTCTCCAGCTGTTTAAGCCAGGCCGCCTGACACTCCAGCGCCTCACCACGTGTTGCATACGCAGTGCCGCGACGCTCGCCATTCACCAGCACCACCCAACATACTCGGCGGCCCAGCGCCTGCAGGGTAGCGGGCACACCTGAGCCAATCATCACGGCCACATCGACTCGGCTATTCATCATTCCCTCCGGAATTTACTTAGCAACCTAACGATAGAGCCATGATACGCCCGCCAACACGCCGGAGAAAGCCAACATTGGTACAGCAGTATTGCGCCAGCAGCAACAAAGTGGCCGGTACAAGGTAGCAAGCGCAAAAAGCCCCAAGGATCGCTCCGTGGGGCCTGGCACACAACGCTCGGTCAGATCTGGCGCTGGTGGCGATCGAGCTGCTCGTGGCGCTCCTGGGCTTCGATGCAGTACTTGGTGGTCGGGCTGATCAGCAGGCGCTGCAGGCCGATCGGCTCACCACTGTCGTCGCACCAACCAAAGCTTTCGTCAGCGATACGGCCCAAGGCCATTTCCAGCTGCGGCAGCAGGCGCTGATCGCGCTCGATGGCATTTACCAACCAGTGACGTTCTTCTTCGACCGAGGCCACGTCGGCAGGATCCGACGGGGTATCCAGGCTTTCGATGGTGGCACGGCTCAGCTCGATGCGTTCATGGGTTTCTACTTTCATCGCCTGCAACAGGCCAGTGAAGAAGGCCAGTTGATCAGCGTTCATGTAGTCATCGGCCGACATGGCCAGCAACTGTTCCTTGGTCATCGATTTCTCTATGAAAAAATGTGCATTTGGGCGATTCGGGTGTCGCCGACGCCTGGGCATTGGCAACAGAATTCTTCAAGCGCCAATCGGCACTCTTTTGCAGGGGGCGGCAGTCTAAGGCCCCACGTCGCAAGGGGCAACACCAATCACGGGGTAATTGACCGAAATGACATGGTTTGCGCCTGACGGCAGCAACTTGCCGTTCAGACGATGCCACTGGCAGTACATCTTTAAAGCCAGGGCAGATCACTTGGGCGGTTTCATGGGGCTTGCTCCCCACCCAGACCCTAGCCATGACATCATCAATACGACTCCCGCGTGCCACCACCCTGTCTTGTTCCGTTGCCAAGAGGTTTGCCAGCCGCCCCACCCTGTTCGAAATTGCGGCACAGCTTTTGGTCGAGCACTGGCCAGATTATGGGCTCGATACCAACCTCGACCCCCTGTCCCTGCAACTCGCCAGCTTCGGCCCGATCATGGGTGTTGCCTATATCCGCCCGCTGTATCAGGTCTTGGTGGAGCGATATTGCCTGCGGCGCACGCTAAACCTGACCGCTACTCAGGATGTGCCTTGTCGCAATCAGGCTATAGACCCCGACAATCCCGTTCCGGTTGACCTGCATGCATTTGAAACGCTGGTAAATGATTGCGGGCCGATGCTGCTGCACGCCTATCGCACAGCGATGGTCAACTTCTGGTGCGAGGCCGACAGCCAAGGTGAGACGCCATGGATGTGGTTTGCCAACCACCTGCAGGCGCTGCTGCGCAGCGCCGCCGAGCAAGCACACACCGATGGCAAGCTGGTGGCTGCCGCAGCCACGCTGAAGGCATTGTCTGAGGACCCGGCCAAACCGGATGACCTACGAACCCTGACCAGCAGCCATGGAGTGTCCATACACACCCTGGCCTGCAATTATTCCGCCGACTGGCAACTCGACCCTTTCCTCGCCAGTGCGCTGCTCATCGAACGACCCGAATCACCAGGCCAGCCGCCCTTCACCTTATTGTTCACGCCAATAGGCCGATTGCTGTCATTCGCGTCGCGCCAACAGCTGCAGGAGGGCATTACCAGGCACTGGCCATCCGTCATTGCCATGTCGCCACCCATCGTGCGCCTGGGCATCCCCGAGCAGCAGCCATTCCAGGCCCAAGCGGCCAACTTGCTGCAACAACAACTGGAATGCCTGGAGCTGGCCACCTTGGCATTCAAGGGTACAAGCAGCGCCCAACAGCTTGCCGACGCACTGGATCGGCTCACTTCCATGGTGCATCTGTGCGGCATGACTGACCTGGCCAGCCAGGAAACACTGGTCGATCAGTTGCCGGACTGGATGCGTGCAGGCAGGCCCCAAGCCTTGATCGTCTATAGTTCGATGCTTACCGACGTCGCCCGCAGCATCTCTGAAAGCGAAGGGCAAACCTGGCTTGACGGCGTGCCCAATGCCCACGACTTTGCCTACGAACGCCTCACCGAACTGATCCTGCGTGACCACCCCGAATCCACGCTGGACCCGGCGGCCGTGCGGGTGATCAATTATCAGACGGTCGAAACAGCGATACCACTGCCGGGCGAAGTCATCAACGGGGGGACCATAAAAGCAGTCAGCTTCAGCTTGGCCCAACTGGCCATCGCCAATCTGGGGCTGCTGAAACCCGGCCGCGTAGTAGTGGAAAGCGCCGATGGTCAAACGATCCCCGCTTGGCTGGATACGCTGGCACTGCGTGCACTCGTCACCGAAGCGGACATTGGGTCGACATACCCCGCGCGGTTACGCGCGTTGCTGCTCAATGATGCGCAGGCGCGCGCGCACCGCGAGGACCTGTTCGCCAAGCAGCTGAGTACCCAATTGCCAACCACGGTGATGGAGCGATTTCTTGAGCATGGTCAGCCAACACCAGCAGCAATTGTGGCCATAGAGCAGGTGGTCGCCCCCTTGCCCAATGAGCACAGCAGTTGGGTGATGCGCCCTCTAGGTCTGCAGCGCTCAATGGACGCGAATGCCGATCATCCGCTCAATGCCTGGCTGATCGAGGACGACTCCTTCAAAAGCGCCCGGTGCTTGCTGTACCGCCCCCTGCACAGCGAACCGGTGGTCGAGTACTCCGACCGCATGGCACTGCTGGTGGCGCTCTCAGAACCTGGCGAACTCCAAAACGATGTGCTCCAACGGCTGGCCCCCGAAGACCGCCGCATCTATGCCCATGGTGGATTCAAGGAGCCGCACCTGTTCTACCCGCTGGAGGACGACTGGGCGGTGCCACTGGCCAGGCCTGCGCCCGTCACCTTGTCGCGCGAAGCCGCCGTACTCAGCCCTGCCCGGGCCATTTACGAAGGATGCGTGCAGGAAACGCTGAGCAATTTCAAGGCGCAATCGGCAAGCAGCGCCGAAACCCGCTGGCAACGCTGGGAAGCGCTGGGCTGGTTATTGCTCAACACCGTGTTGCCCTTTATAGAAGGCCCGCTGGCAGAGGCCGCGTGGCTGATGCAGATGGAAACCACGTTCGCCCGCTTGGTCGATGCAGAGGATCAGGCCAGTACTGGTGACCGTACAGGCCAATGGATCGAACTGCTGGTCAATGTCGCATTCCTGATTTTCAACCATGCCATGAGGCGGCTGGAGCAGGAGCACCCGCTGGATACCGTCCTTCCTCCTGGCCAGCTGAACGAGCCGATATCGGCCCCCATTGTGTTGACCAGCCCAACTCAGACCCAACTCGAATTCAGTTGGGCACAACCAACTCTCAGACTCGACAGCAGCCAAGCCAAAGCGCTTGCCGCGCTGCAGGCAGATGTGTCAACGACAACGCTCGGCCCCCCCATCCCTACGGGGCCGATGCGCGGTTTGTATCTGCAGGCTGATCACTTACTGGTACAGCTCGAGGGTAAGCTGTTCAAGGCACAGTTGGACCCGATTCTGGACCAGATGCGAATTGTCGGCGGCGAAACCGGTAAATCCCCAGGCCCTTTGCTCAGGCGCGATGAAGCAGGCCGCTGGCAGCTCGACCTGCGCCTGCGGCTGCGCGGTGGCATGCCACCCTCCAAGCGGATCGCCAAACTGCAAGCGCAGCGCAAGCACAATACCCGGGAGAAAGCCGAACGGGTGGTAAACGATTCGAAAAGCATCACCGAGCAATTGCCGTACATGAACAAGCTCCGCGAACTGGCCAGCCGCTCGCAAGACCCGCGCGTATTGCGTAACTGCCTAGAGAAGCTGCAGACGTTCGAAGCATTCGTTGCCGAGCATGTCCAACGTTTGCAAGAGCTCAATGAACTGACGCCTGTGACCGACTACAAGGTCAAACGCGCGGGTACGCTCTACCAGCACCTCAATTGCCAATTGCAGATCCGGGAGCTGTTGATGCGCCTGTACAAACCCGAACGTGCCCACTTGCTGGACATGATCGAGCATGAAGCCGAATCGACGCCCGCCGATCAGGTGGTTCTTGGCGCAAGGTTGGCCAACTTGACCTCACTGATCGATAGCCTGCTCGACAATGCCACTGCCTTCGACCAAGGGTTTGAGAACTTGCGCCAGTTGGCAAGCCCTTCGCTGCACGGAACCCTGAAGATGCTGCAGGGGCTTCAAGAGCAGCGAGGCCGTTGGTCACCCTTGCACTGGCGCTTCATGCGCATCGAAAACTGCGTCAACCGCATGACGCTTGAACTGATGGGCGAAACCAGCATTTTTTGGCTTGACCGTACCTGGGACAGCATCGAACTGGCCATCGGTCAACGGCTGCAGTTGAGCAAGCGGGTCAATGCCAGTGACGAGGTGAGGCGTCGTCTGCTTGAAAATATCAAGCAGCATCTGGAAACTGCCAAACGGCGGGGGGACATTCTGCGAAGCCTGTTCGACGAGCGCGCAATACCACCGGCGTTGGCCCAACTGCGCAGCGATATTGCTGACATGAGTGCAGACGTACTCAACCAGCTCGCCGAGTACCCGGACTTGCCCCATTCCAGCTCCGTAAAGCAACTCAGCCAAGAATTGCCCGGCCTGATCGAAACCCGTGACGATGGACTGCTTCTGGGCCAACCGAGATCGGACGATGACAGCATCGTCGACATTCCTGGCAGTGAGCAAGGTTCAGTTTCACGCAGCTACAAGCGTGACAACGAGCAATGGGTACCGATACACGCAGCACGGAATAAAACTGACGCGCGTCCTCCAGCAAAACTGAAGGCGCTGCTCAAGGAAAGCAACAGGCGCCTGGCCAGCGCAAGAAGCAGCCTGAGGCTGATGCAAGGCGCCACGGCCAGCACCTACTTGCCAGTGGAAATCGAAGAGATACTGCTGCTGCACCGCGATGGCCTTGACCACCACCGTACAGCCATCGAACTTCGCTTGACCCGTGACAACCAGACTGACGAGAGCATCCACGATGCCGATGCGGCACTGAGCATCAAGGCGATCGAAGACCTGTCGGCAACGCTTATCAAGCAGGCGGTCGAGCAGAGAACGCGGGTAGCATTGCTGCAAAAGCCTCGAATGAGCGAACTGGGCTTTCTGCTGGAGCATAAGCAGGTGCAGATTCGTATGACCGGATCACGGCGGCAACTGGCCAAGCTAGCCGGTAGGCCCGATGACTACCTGGAGGAATACGCCATCAGCCATGATGGCGACGATCTCTGGTATGCACATTTTCACTATTCGGACAGGGATGCCGAACAGACCGGCTATACCGCCGGCCACCTGAAAACGGCTGAGCAGCGCTATGCACGGGGCCGTGTGGCCAAGGACGCTGGCGGGCATGAGACCGAAGTGCATCGCAGCCCGATCGACCTGGCTGCGGCGAAGCGGTACTTCTTCGACAACCAGGCCTGATCATCGGCTGGGGCAGTTACGCTGCCCCAGCCGGAGCAGGTCAGCAGTCCTTGAATTGAGCCTCGCGCTTGGCAATGAACGCCGCCATCCCCTCCTTCTGGTCTTCAGTGGCAAATGCCGCATGAAACACACGACGCTCGAAACGCACACCTTCGCTCAGCGTGACTTCAAAGGCCCGGTTGACGCTTTCCTTGACCATCATGCTCACCGGGATCGACTTGCCAGCAATGGTGGCAGCCACCTTCAATGCCTCCTCGACCAGTTCGGCCTGCGGCACCACGCGCGCAACCAGGCCTGCACGCTCCGCCTCCTCAGCCCCCATCAGACGCCCCGTCAGGCACAGCTCCATGGCCTTGGCCTTGCCTACGGCCCGGGTAAGGCGCTGGGTACCACCCATGCCCGGCAGTACGCCCAGATTGATTTCCGGCTGCCCGAACTTTGCGTTGTCGGCCGCCAGAATGAAGTCGCACATCATCGCCAGCTCACAACCACCGCCCAACGCAAAACCCGATACCGCAGCGATGATCGGCTTGCGGCGATTGGCAATACGATCGGCATCACTGAACAGGTCATCGACGTAGATCTGCGGGTATTTGAGCTCGGCCATTTCCTTGATATCGGCACCGGCGGCAAAGGCTTTGGCAGAACCGGTCAGCACCACGCAGCCGATATTCGGGTCACGCTCGAGCTGGTCCAGGGCCTGGTTGATCTCACTGACGATCTGCGCGTTGAGCGCATTGAGCGCCTGGGGCCGGTTAAGGGTAATCAGGCCGACCTTGCCGTGGGTATCCAACAGGATGGTTTCGAATGCCATGCAGACTGCTCCTTCAAAGATTGCGCGCAATGACCATGCGCTGAATGTCGCTGGTGCCTTCGTAGATCTGGCAAACCCGCACGTCGCGGTAGATCCGCTCCAGCGGGAAGTCACTCAGATAGCCATAACCGCCTAATGTCTGCAAGGCATCCGAACAGACCTTTTCGGCCATTTCCGAGGCGAACAGCTTGGCCATCGACGCTTCCACCAGCGCAGGGCGCCCGGCATCGCGCAGTGCTGCGGCGTGCAGCACCATCTGCCGTGCCACGGCGATTCTGGTAGCCATGTCCGCCAAGCGGAAGGCTACCGCCTGGTGCTCGATCAAGGGTTTACCGAAACTGCAACGTTCCTTGGCGTAATCACGGGCCACTTTGAACGCAGCACGGGCCATGCCCACCGACTGCGAAGCGATGCCAATGCGCCCCCCCTCAAGGTTGGCCAGGGCGATCTTGTAACCCTGCCCCTCCTCGCCCAGACGATTGGCAACTGGAACGCGCACATTGTCGAAAACGATCTGGCAGGTGTCGGATGCGTGCTGGCCGAGCTTGTCTTCGACCCGCGCCACCTGGTAACCCGGCAAGTCGGTAGGCACGATGAAGGCGCTGATACCACGCTTGCCTGCCTCTGGGTCGGTGACAGCGAAAACGATCACCACACCGGCGTTCTGCCCGGAGGTAATGAACTGTTTGCTGCCGTTGAGCACATAGTGGTCGCCATCCAGCCGCGCACGGGTTTTCAGGCTGCTGGCATCGGAACCGGCCTGGGGCTCGGTGAGGGCGAATGCACCGATCATCGACCCGCTGGCCAGCGGTGCAAGGTACTGCTGCTTTTGCAGCTCGCTGCCGAACTTGAGGATGGGCACGCACCCTACCGAATTGTGCACACTCATGATGGTCGAGCAGGCGCCATCGCCAGCAGCGATTTCTTCCAGGGCCATGGCATAGGCCACGTAGCCGGTGTCACTGCCACCATACTGCTCGGGTACCAGCATGCCGAACAGGCCGAGTTCGGCCATCTCCTGGATGGCTTCCCGGGGGAAGCGGTGTTCCTTGTCCCATTGTTCGGCAAAAGGCTTGAGGCGTTCCTGGGCAAAAGCCCGGACCGCATCGACGATCTGTTGTTGCTCGTCAGTTACCAGCATGGTTCACCTCAATACAGACATTCGACAGCCATGGCCGTGGCCTCGCCACCGCCGATGCAGATGGCCGCAACGCCACGTCGCAGGTTGTTCTGGCGAAGGGCCGACAGCAGGGTTACCAGGATCCGCGCGCCCGATGCCCCGATCGGGTGCCCCAGGGCGCAGGCACCGCCATGAATGTTGACCTTCTCGTGAGGCAGGTCGAGTTGCTTCATGGCGGCCAAGGTGACCACGGCAAAGGCTTCGTTGATTTCGAACAGGTCGACCTCGGCCAGATTCCAGCCAGTGCGCTTCATCAGTTTGTCGATAGCGCCGATAGGCGCCGTGGGGAACAGTGCCGGCGCGTCGGCGAAGGCAGCGTGCCCATGGATCACAGCCAAGGGCGTCAGGCCGCGCTGCTGCGCCTGGGAGCGGCGCATGAGCACCAGTGCCGCAGCGCCGTCGGAGATCGAACTGGCGTTGGCGGCAGTTACGGTGCCGCCCTCTCGGAACGCCGGCTTGAGTTGCGGGATCTTGTCCAGGCGCGCCTTGGGAGGCTGCTCGTCGTCCTTGACCAGGCGCTGTTCCTTGCCTTCGCTGACCTGTACCGGAACGATCTCGGCGCTGAAGCGGCCTTTGCTGATCGCCTCTTGGGCGCGGGTCAACGAGGCGATGGCGAACTGGTCCTGGGCTTGGCGGCTGAACCCGCCGGCCTGGGCGCAATCCTCGGCAAAGGTGCCCATCAGGCGGCCCTTGTCGTAGGCATCTTCCAAGCCGTCCATGAACATGTGGTCGATGATCCTGCCGTGGCCCATGCGGTAGCCGCCACGGGCTTTGTCCAGCAGGTAGGGCGCGTTGGACATGCTCTCCATCCCGCCCGCCACGACCACATCGGCGGTACCGGCCAGTAGCAGGTCATGCGCCATGATCGCAGCCTGCATGCCAGAGCCGCACATCTTGTTGAGGGTCGTGCACGTGGTGTGCTTGCCCAGGCCGGCGCCCAGCGCAGCCTGGCGCGCGGGGGCCTGGCCCAGGCCTGCCGGCAACACACAGCCGAACAGCACCTGCTCGACACTGGCGGCATCCAGCCCGGCACGCTCGACCGCAGCGCGAATCGCTGCAGCGCCCAATTGCGGCGCGGTAAGGCTTTTCAGGTCGCCTTGCAGGCCGCCCATGGGCGTGCGCACGGCGCTGACGATGACAATCGGATCATTGGCGAGGGTCATTAGGGTCTCTCCTTACTTGGCAGCCATGCGCAGTGCACCGTCGAGGCGGATCACCTCGCCGTTGAGCATGCTGTTCTCGATGATGTGGCGGGCCAGCGCCGCGTATTCGCCTGGCCGCCCCAGACGCGGCGGGAATGGCACCCCGGCGGCCAGGGAGTCGCGCACTTCCTGGGTCATGCCGGCCATCATCGGGGTTTCGAAAATGCCGGGGGCGATGGTCATCACACGAATGCCGTAACGCGCCAGCTCGCGGGCAACCGGCAATGTCAGGCTGGCGATGGCGCCCTTGGAGGCGGCGTAGGCAGCCTGGCCTATCTGACCGTCATAGGCGGCGATCGAGGCGGTATTGATGATCACCCCGCGCTCGCCGCTTTCGTCGGCAACGCCTTCGGCCATCGCAGCAGCGGCCAGGCGCAGCAGGTTGAAGCTACCGACCAGGTTGACGTTGATGACCTTGGCGAAACTGGCCAGGCCGTGTGGCCCTTGTTTGCCCAGCACTTTTTCGGCACCGACGATGCCCGCACAATTGACCAGCCCGTGCAGGCTGCCAAAAGCCGTTACAGCGGCATCGACGGCGGCCTGGGCCGCTTGCTCGTCGCTGATGTCGGCGACCGCAAAGCGGGCGTTGTCACCCAGCTCGCGGGCCTTGGCCTCGACTGCCTGGGCATTGAGGTCAACCAGCATGACCTTGGCGCCGGCCTCGACCAGCATCTGCGCGGTGGCAGCCCCCAGCCCGGAAGCTGCGCCGCTGACGATAAAGTGTTTGTTGGCGATGTGCATGATCGGGTTCCTTTCAGGCGCGGGCAGGGGTGGCCTGTTGCGCTTGTTGTTTGGCAACTTCCTGATTGCGCAGGATGAAGCGTTGCAGCTTGCCGCTCGGGGTCTTGGGCAGCTCGCTGACGAATTCGATTTCCCTGGGATAGGCGTGGGCATACAACCGCTGGCGAACGTGCTGGCGCAGGGTCTCTTCCAGCTCGACACTACCGTGCACACCGCTGGCCAGCACCACAAAGGCCTTGATCAGTTCGGTGCGCTCCGGGTCCGGTTTGCCGATCACTGCGGCTTCGATCACCGCCGGGTGCTCGATCAGTGCGCTCTCCACATCGAACGGCCCGACGCGGTAGCCAGAGGTGGTGATCACGTCGTCGCTGCGGCCGACGAAGCTGATGCTGCCGTCGGTGTTCAACTCGACGGTATCGCCGCTCAGGTAATACTTGCCGACGAAGGCCTTGGTGGGCAGGCCGTGATAGCCACCGAACCAGCAAAGCGGCGACCGCTCCCGATCCACTGCCAGAATGCCAGGCTGCCCGGCGGGCAATTCGGCGCCCTTCTCGTCCAGCACCACGATGCGGTGGCCTGGGATGGCGAAGCCGGCAGACCCTGCCCGCACGGGATGCTCAAGGCCGTGGTGGTTGCACAACACCATGCCCAGCTCGGTCTGGCCGTAGTGGTCATGGATGGTCACGCCCAACTCATCGGCGAACCAGCGGATCACCTCGGGGTTGAGCGGTTCACCGGCACTGCTGACGACCCGCAGGCGGCCCTGGACCGGCGTTGAGAACGCCTTGCCAGCGGCGATCAGCAAGCGATATGCGGTGGGCGAACCTGCCAGGTTGGTGATGCCCAGCTTGTCGATCACCCGCGCGCAGCTTTCGACACTGAACGGGCCATCGTAGAAGGTGGTGGCGTGGCCCAGCGACAACGGCCCGGTGACCGCGTAGTAAAGGCCATAGGCCCACCCTGGGTCGGCCAGGTTCCAAAAGTTGTCTTGTGGCTGCAGGCCAATGGCATCGCGCATGTAGCCCTGGAACGCGACGATCGCGCGTAGCGGCACTTCCAGGGGTTTGGCAGGGCCAGTGGTGCCCGAGGTGAACATCAGCAGGAAGGGATCGTCGCCCGAGCGCATGACTGGCTCGCAATCGGCAGGGGCGGCATCGAGCAGGCGCTGGAAGTCCAGTTCACCCTCCTCAGCGCCGACGATGATCGGCACGGGGCACACGGCCAGATCGTCCAGCTTGGCGCGGTTGCCACGGTCGGTGACCACCACCTTGGCATGCGACTGCTCCAGGCGGTGCTCGATGGCTTTGGGGCCAAAGGCAGTGAACAACGGCTGGTAAACAGCGCCCAGGCGCCAGGTGGCGAGGATGGTTACCAGCAACTCGGGGGTGCGTGGCATCAGCCCTGCTACCCGGTCACCGGCCTGCACGCCTTGGGCCCTCAGGACATTGGCAAAGCGGGCCGCCATGGCTTGCATCTGCCCGAATGTGTAGAGCCTGCCATTGCCCTCTCGGTCCTCGTAGACCAGGGCGATACCACCTTGGGCCACATGGCGGTCACAGCATTCGACGCAGGCATTGAGGGCTGCGAGGCTGCCGTGCAGGCCCATTGCGGCCTCGGCATGATTGAATGAAAGGACGGCGTCGCCATACTCGCGCATCGTCAGACTCCTGGGTTCTTATTGTTGGAGTGCACCATCGGTCTGACGATGTTCGCGCCGCCTGCCTACCTGGGCAATGGCCAAAGCTGTCAATCTGAATGAGCGTTTTGGCCGCGTGGCTTCTCAGCCTTCGCGATGCGCCAAGCGCCCGCCGGAGCATTGCTGGTGCAGGGCCGGTTTACACCTGCAGGAAGACACTGCGGTAATGCCCCGGATTGCACCCGAACCATTTGCGAAACGCCTTGTAGAACGAACTGCTGTCGGCAAAGCCCAGCCTCTCGGCGATTTCGCCAAGCCCAAGCTGCGGCTGCGCCAGCCAGGCAATCGCCAACTCGCGGCGAATGCTGTCTTTGAGCGCCTGGTAGTTTTGGCCCTCCTCGCTCAAACGGCGCCGCAAGGTTGACGCCGACATGCACAACGTTGCCGCCAGTTGCTCGGCAGCAGGCCACTGGCTGGGGGTTTGCTGGCTCAGCGTCTGGCGGATACGACGGGCCAGGCTGTTCGGGTCGCGATACTTCACCAGGATGTTGCCAGGTGCCTCTGCCAAAAAACGCTGAAGCTCGTCCTCGCTGCGGCGCATCGGCATGTCAAGGCAGTCCCCGGCGATGATCATGCGGGTCAAGGGGCGTTCGAACTGCAGGTTTTCCGAGAACATCACCCGGTAGTCATCACAGAAAAGCGGCTCGGCGCACCGCAAGTCAATCGCAAGGATCGGAATACGCCGCCCTGCCAACCAGCAGGCGACGCCGTGGACGATCATCCAGAAGGTGAAATAGGTGAACGCACGCCGAGGCTGAGCATTGGGTTCAACGATGACGATTTCGGCCAGGCTTTTCTGGCGCACCAGTACCGGTTGCAGGTCCTGCAGCATCAGCGAAAGAAACGCCAACGCCGTTTCCACGCCAGCCTGCAGGGTGGGCTGGGCCATGCTCGCCCGACACAGGAATGCCAGGCTTCCGGTACGCAGCCCACGCGGGTCCATGGCGAAGAATTCATCGTTGCAGCGTTGCGCCAGCAAGCGCCAGAGCCGGGAGTAGGCCTCGGCGCTGACGCGCGCATCAGCCTGGTCGAGTTGACCGATGTCGATGCCGGCCTGCGCCAGCAGGCCGGCATCCGGCTCACCCGCCGGGCAGGTCTGCAACAGGGCTTCGCGCACCAGTTGCATGGAGATGGTGTCTTTCTCGCTCATCGGCCCTCCTGGCTGTTGCGTGCCGCCCATGTTAGGCCCGCATGGAAAAAACACCAGCCTTGGATTACAGGCTGGCAGCCAGGGCCAGGAACGCCTGGATCAACCGCAGCTCGCGGCGCCGCTCCAGGCACCCCACCAGGTGCTGGTTGCGCAAACCTTGCCCGGCCAGCGGCCGCGCCACCACACGCGGGTCATTGGCCACCTCGGTCGAGGAAACGACACCAATCCCCAGCTCCGACGCCACTGCCTCGGTGACTGCCTCACGGCTGTCCAGCTCCAGCAGCACCCTGGGCCTGACCGACGCCTGGTCACACGCCTTGTCGAAGGTACGTCGGGTGGTCGAACTGGGTTCGCGCAGCACCATGATCTGCTCATGCAAAGCAGCCAGTGGCAAGTCACCCTGCCCGCTGGCCCAGGCATGGCCTGCCGGCAGCAGTGCACATAAATGCGACTCGCAGAGGTTTTGCAAGTAAAGGCCCTTGCGCGGTTCGATTTCGGTCAATACGGCCACGTCGGCATGCTCTGACAACAAGGCGGCCAAGGTCTCCTGGGCATTGCCCAGGCGCAGGTTGACGGTGATCCCCGGGTAGCGTTCACGCAATAGCGCCAGCATCGGCATGACCCGGTGCGGCCCATCTGCGGCCACCTCCAGGCGGCCGGTGAGCAGTTGGCGATTGGCCTCGAGCATCGCCTGCGCCTCTTCGGCCAGGCCGAACATCGCCCGGGTGATGGCAGCCAGGCGGGTACCCTCCTCGGTCAGCTCGACCCGCCGCGCCGTGCGCCGTAACAGGGTGATCTGGTAGTGCTCTTCCAGCGCCTTGACGTGCCCGGTCACCGCCGGCTGGCTGATGAACAAGCGCGCAGCGGCACGGGTGAAACTGCCCTCACGGGCGACGGCGTCGAAAGCGCGAAGCTGGAACAGGTTCATATTTATCGGCCTGACTTATGGCTGGCATAACAACAAACAATTTGATTGATAACTTGGTCAATTGCAACCTAGCCCCCGTAGTTTCAGCGCCAGCTTTTTCGGCTGACCACCCGCAGCTTGTGAGGAACCACGCAATGAGCAACGCCCCGATCCTGCTGACCCCCGGCCCACTGACCACCTCCCTGCGCACCCGACAAGCCATGCTGGTGGACTGGGGCTCCTGGGACCGTGATTTCAACCAACTGACCGCCAGCGTCTGCGAGCAACTGCTGGGGATCGTCGACGGCAGCGCCAGCCACCACTGCGTTCCCCTGCAAGGCAGCGGCACCTTCGCCGTGGAGGCCGCCATCGGCACCCTGGTACCGCGCGATGGCAAGGTACTGGTGCTGATCAACGGCGCTTACGGCCAGCGCCTGGCGAAAATCTGCAAAGTGCTGGGGCGCAACTTCAGCACCTTCGAAACCGCCGAGGACCAGCCGACCACCGCTGCCGACGTCGACCGCCTGCTGGCGGCTGACCCCAGCGTGACCCACGTGGCGCTGATCCACTGCGAAACCAGCACCGGCATCCTCAACCCGCTGCACGAGATCGCTCAGGTGATCAAGCGCCACGGCAAGCGCCTGATCATCGATGCCATGAGCTCGTTCGGCGCCCTGCCGATCGACGCCCGCGAAATCCCCTTCGAGGCACTGATCGCCGCGTCCGGCAAATGCCTGGAAGGCGTCCCCGGGATGGGCTTCGTTTTCGCCGAGAAAACCGCACTGGCCGCCGCCGAGGGCAATGCCCACTCGCTGGCCATGGACCTGCACGACCAGCACGCCTACATGGCCAAGACCGGCCAATGGCGCTTCACCCCGCCCACCCACGTGGTTGCCGCCCTGCACGAGGCGCTACAGCAGTACGCCGAAGAAGGTGGCCTGCCGGCGCGCCACCAGCGCTACGCCGACAACTGCAAGACCCTGCTCGACGGCATGGCCGCCATCGGCCTGCGCAGCTTCCTGCCAGCCGACATCCAGGCGCCGATCATCGTCACCTTCCACGCCCCGAATGACGCCCGTTACCAGTTCCAGGACTTCTACGAACGGGTCAAGGCCAAGGGCTTCATCCTCTACCCCGGCAAGTTGACCCAAGTCGAGACCTTCCGTGTCGGCTGCATCGGCGTGGTCGGACCGGACGGCATGCAAGCTGCTGTGAATGCCGTGGCCGACGTGCTGCGGGAAATGGAAGTACTGGACATCTGACCCTCTGCCCATCCGATTTCAGGAAATAGCGCACATGAACTACAGCAACCCCACCCAGCTGCAAGCCGCCATCCTCGACTGGGCCGGCACCGTGGTCGACTTCGGCTCTTTCGCCCCGACCCAGATCTTCGTCGAAGCCTTCGCCGAGTTCGACGTCCAGGTTTCCATCGAAGAAGCCCGCGGCCCGATGGGCATGGGCAAGTGGGACCATATTCGTACCCTGTGTGACGTGCCGGAAATTGCCGAACGCTATCGCAACGTGTTCGGCCGCACGCCGACCGACGATGACGTCACTGCCATCTATAACCGCTTCATGCCGCTGCAGATCGAGAAGATCGCCGTGCATTCGGCGCTGATTCCCGGTGCTCTGGACACCCTCACCGGCTTGCGCCGGGACGGCTTGAAAATCGGCTCCTGCTCGGGCTACCCGAAAGTGGTGATGGACAAGGTGGTGGAGCTGGCGGCCCAGAACGGCTATGTCGCCGACCATGTGGTGGCCACCGACGAAACCCCGAACGGCCGCCCGTGGCCGGCACAGGCACTGGCCAACGTGATCGCCCTGGGCATCGACGACGTGGCGGCCTGCGTCAAGGTCGACGACACCGTGCCGGGCATCCTCGAAGGCCGCCGTGCCGGCATGTGGACTGTGGCACTGGTGTGCTCGGGCAACGCGCTCGGGCTGACCTGGGAAGGGTACCAGGCGTTGAGCGCTGAGAAGCTGGAGAGTGAGCGCAAGCGCATTCATGCGCTGTTCGCAGGGTCACGCCCGCACTACCTGATCGACACCATCAATGAACTGCCCGAGGTGGTCGCCGATATCAACCGGCGGTTGGCCAAGGGAGAGATGCCGCAGGCGTTCTGACCGATCTGTGTTGCAGCTTTCGCCCGCAAGCCGGCTTCCACAGCTACCCCGCCGTTTTCACGAACGGTGGGGTAGCTGTGGGGCCGGCTTACCGACGACAAGGCCGGCTCAAACCGCCCGGTTCAGCTTCACCCAGGAGGCAAACTTGTCGATGAAACCCTGCAGAAACGGCCGGGTCTTGTCATTGAGCTTGCCACTGTCCTCGAAAAGGCTGGCCGCCCCACCGATATAAGCTTCGGGCATCTGCATGCACGGCATGTCGAGAAACACCAGCGACTGGCGCACGGCATGGTTGGCCCCAAACCCGCCAATGGCGCCGGGCGAGACGCTCACCACCGCCGTAGGTTTGCCACCCCAGGCGCTTTGCCCATAGGGACGTGAGCCCACGTCGATGGCATTTTTCAGGCAGCCCGGTACAGAGCGGTTGTACTCCGGGGTGACGAACAGCACCGCGTCGCTGCGCCGGATCTCGTCGCGAAAGCGCCTCCACGGCTCGGGCACACCCGCAGCCTCGACATCCTCGTTGTACAGTGGCAGATCGCCGATTTCGACGATTTTCAAGGCAAGACTGGACGGTGCCAGCTCTGAAAGGGCACGGGCCACCTTGCGGTTGTACGAATCCTTGCGCAAGCTGCCGACGACGACCGCTACCGAATACACCTGGCTCATGGCGATTTCCAACCTTTGCTGGGTTAAGAGACGTTGTAGTTATAGATGACCATTGCCCGGCGCTTAGGTTTTTTTCCTCCGCCAGAAAACTTCCAGGTACCATCCACGGTCTATTCCTGCAGACATTTCCTACGCAATTCAGAGGTTTTCACTTAAATGGCAGCAGTAATGGTCGGCCAATTCCACGCCCGTGACGCCGAAGGCCGTATCTACCCCGTCCACGAGTTCCAAGAGTCCACCCTGCAGACCGACGGCAGCGTACAGGGCGCACCGGTCACCACCTATCGCCTGGCCATCGGCGACCGAGTCAACCACTTGGGTGAAGACCGTTTTGAACTGGTACAGACCGGCGTCGAGATCATTCGCATTCCTTGACGCAATCGACCGTATAGCTTCCGGCTTCGCTCTGCAGGCCGTGCACATCGGCGACAAAGCCGGGAAAACCGCTGTTGAAGGCGCGGGCAAACGCCAGGTAGTCGAGGATCGAGCGGGTAGCTTCAGTGAACCGCTCCCCCGGCATGATCAAGGGTATGCCCGGCGGATAGGGCACCAGCATGACTGCCGCGACACGGCCGAGCAATGCCTCTATCGGCACCGCTTCCACCTCACCGCGCACCATATGGTCATATGCCCGGGCCGGGCTGAGCGCCACTTCCGGCAAGCGACTGAACAACCCTTTGAGCTGCTTGGCCGTGGCATTGACGCGATAGCAGTCATGCAGCTGGTTGCACAGGTCGCGCAGGCCGATACCGTGGTAGCGTGCCGTGTCGACTGCAACGATGCTCGGCAGGCACTGGCTTAACGGAGTATTGCCATCATGATGGCGTTTGAACTCCAGCAACTCGGTCAGCAGCGTGCTCCACTTGCCCTTGGTAATGCCCATCGAGAACAGCACCAGGAAGCTGTAAAGGCCGGTCTTCTCCACCACCAACCCGCGCTCCCAGAGAAACTTGCTGACCACTGCCGCCGGAATGCCCTGCTCGTCCAACACGCCGTCGGCCCGCAACCCCGGCATCACCAGGGTGACCTTCAGCGGGTCAAGCAGCACATAATCGCCCGCCAATTCGCCAAAGCCATGCCACTGCGCCCCAGGCTGCAGCAGCCAGTCCTGCGCAGCGAGCTGATCGACGCCTTCTGCCCCAGGCGGCTGCCAGATACTGAACCACCAATCGGTGGCCGCGATATGTGCACGCAGGTTAGCCAGGGCGCGACGAAAGCTCAGTGCCTCGTCAAACATCTCTTGCAGCAGCGAACGCCCCGCGGGCCCCTCCATCATGGTCGAAGCCACATCCAAAGAAGCCAGGATGCTGTACTGCGGTGACGTCGAGATATGCATCATGAAGGCTTCATTGAAGCGATCTCGGTCCAGTTGCCGCTGTGCGCCGTCCTGTACATGGATCATCGACGCCTGGCTGAAGGCCGCCAGCAGCTTGTGCGTCGAGTGCGTGCTGAACACCAACGGGCTGCCCTCGGTGCAGGCCGTCCCCATCGCATAGCGCCCCGTGAAGAACTCATGAAACGCCGCGTAAGCGAACCAGGCTTCATCGAAGTGCAGCACCTGCGCGCTGCTGCCCAGAGCTTGCTTGATCAGCCCGGCGTGGTAGCACAGCCCGTCATAGGTTGAGTTGGTCACCACCGCCAGTTTGATGCGCGGTTCGCGCCCCTTGGCCAAGGGGTTGGCCAGCACCTTGGCCTGGATCGCCTCGGCGCTGAATTCGCTGAGCGGGATCGGCCCGATGATGCCCAGTTCGTTGCGCTCGGGGCATAGGTAGATGGGAATGGCGCCGGTCATGATGATGGCATGGACCACCGACTTGTGGCAGTTACGGTCCACCAGCACCAGGTCATCACGGCCGACCATGGCATGCCAGACGATCTTGTTGGCGGTGGAGGTGCCATTGATCACGAAGAAGGTATGGTCGGCGCCAAAGTTGCGCGCCGCCCTGGCTTCGGCCGCTGCCAAAGGGCCGGTGTGATCGAGCAGCGAGCCCAGTTCCGGCACCGAGACGGACAAGTCCGAGCGCAAGGTATTCTCGCCGAAGAATTGATGGAAGGCTTGGCCCACCGGGCTTTTGCGGTAGGCCACGCCACCGCCATGGCCGGGTGTGTGCCAGGAATAATTGGACTGCGCGGTGTGCTGTACCAAAGCCTTGAAGAAAGGCGGCAGCAAGCCGTCGAGGTAGTTGTGTGCGGCACGTGCTACCTGGCGGGCGAGGAACGGCACGGTGTCCTCGAACAGGTAAAGGATGCCGCGCAGCTGGTTGAGCTCGCTCATCGCTTCGGCGGGAGCGTTTTCCAAGGTGACCTGTTCGCCCAGGGCGAAGATTGGCAGGTCAGGAGCACGCTGGCGGGCCAGGCGGATCAACTCGGCCATGTTCTGCAACAGGTGAGTATTGTCGCCAATGCCTTCGGCGGCGATCAGCATGCAGGCCAGGCCGTGGTGGGTGGCCGCGACCAGACGGGCTTCGGCATTGTCTGCCGCGGCGAGAATGGCGAAGCCGTCCTGACGCAGTTCCTCGGCAATCCCCCGCACGCGCTCGCCGGCAACGCTGTCGGCCTTGATGGCACGGTGGACGATGAGGATGGGGAACTTGAGGTCCTTGTACATCAGGCTGCAACCTCCGAAGGACAGAGCATCCTTCACAGGGTAGTAGAGCCTGGTGCTGTCAGTACGGCCCTGTCGCAGGCACGCCGGTGCCTACGCGAATTTGCAGTTCAGTAAAGAGCTTGTGGGAGCCGGGTTGCCGGCGACAAGGCCAGGGCAGGCTCAGCATCAACCGGCAGGCGTTTCGGTCAATACCTGCCACATCGACGGCCCGCCCGCCGACTTGGCGATAGCCGCCAGGCGCTCTGCATGCGCCTCCAGTTCCTCGGCAGTGGCCATGATCACCCGCCCAGGCGCACGCCCGGTAATCCGGCGGATCTCGCTGCCACCGCTGCCCTGCCCTTCATTGTCGCCGTCCGCCCCATTGCCAGCCAGCGAAAGGCTGGTCTGGCCACCGGTCATTGCCAGGTAGACATCAGCCAGCAGCTCCGAGTCGAGCAACGCGCCGTGCAGTTCACGGCCGGAGTTGTCGATATCGTAACGCTTGCACAGCGCGTCAAGGCTGTTGCGCTGCCCCGGGTGCCGGGCACGGGCCAGCAGCAGTGTGTCGAGGATGGTGCAGTGCTGCGAGATGTCGGCGCGGTCGCGCTGGCCGAGCAGGGCGAACTCGTTGTTGATGAAGCCGACGTCGAACGCCGCGTTATGGATGACCAGCGTGGCGCCCTGAATGAATTCGAAGAATTCCTCGGCCACATCGCCGAAGCGCGGCTTGCCGACCAGGAACGCGTCGGTGATGCCGTGGACATTGATCGCGCCCTCGTCACTCTCGCGGTCCGGTTGCAGATAGACGTGGAAGTGCCGACCGGTCAGGCGCCGGCCAATGACTTCGACGCAGCCGATCTCGATGATCCGGTGGCCTTCGCTGACCGGCATGCCGGTGGTTTCGGTATCAAGAATGACCAGGCGTTTATCTTGCTGCTGCTCCACGCGGGGCGCTCCAACTTGCATCAGTTACAAAGCCGAGGATTGTACCGCAGCTCAACGTTTGGCGCGTACCTCGTCGACGCCACGGTTGGCCAATTGGTCAGCGCGCTCGTTACCGGGGTGGCCGATGTGCCCGCGCACCCACTTCCAGGTGACCTTGTGGCGGTTGACCTGCTCGTCGAGCTGCTGCCACAGGTCGGCGTTCTTCACTGGCTCCTTCGCGGCGGTCTTCCAGCCGCGCTTCTTCCAGTTGACCATCCACTCGTTGATGCCCTTCATCACGTACTGCGAGTCGGTGGTCAACACCACCTCGCATTCGCGCTTGAGCGCCATCAAGCCCTGAATCGCGGCCATCAGTTCCATGCGGTTGTTGGTGGTTTCGCGTTCGCCGCCCCACAGTTCCTTTTCGACGCCCTTGTAGATCAACAGGACACCCCAGCCACCAGGGCCTGGATTGCCCTTGCAGGCACCATCGGTATACAACTCGACGCTATCGCTCATGTACCACTCATGTTCAGTGCTTTTCGGTATCCGGGCTGACCACGGTGCGGTTGACCTTGGCCAATGGCAAAGGCAGCAACTTGCCCATCGGTTCGCGGCGTTCCTGGCGCAGCGGCCTCAGGCCAACCACCATCTTGCGCGCCACCAGCAGGTAAACCCCGCCACCAGAGCTCTGCCAACCGCCTGCCACCCGTTCCCAGCCCGCCAGGCGTTGTTGCCAGGCCGGTGAGGCAAGCGGCGGACGATAGCACCCGAAGCGGCGTTTCTCCAGCGCGAAGCCCAGCAGGTTGAGCCAGTCACCGACCCGTGACGGCGAGATGCAGCGGGCCTTGCGCAGCGCGCCGTGGCTGAAGAAGTGGCGTATGCCCCAACTGCTCCAGGGGTTGATGCCGACGATCAGCAGATGCCCGCCGGGGCGTACCGCACTGGCGGCCTCGCGCAGCAAGCCATGGGGCGACAGGCAGAAGTCCAGGCCGTGCTGCAGCACCACCACGTCGGCGGCGTGCTCGCTCAAGGGCCAGGCCTGTTCCTCACAGACGATCTCCACCCCCGGCAGCGGCGCGCCCAAACGCACGTTGCGCTGTACCTGGGGGGCGCTGGGCGGAGCCTCGGCGCAGGGGCCGTAATGCACCAGGTAACCCCCGAAGAAGCGCCCGAGCTCCTCCTCCAACAATTTTTCCTCTTCTTTGAGCATCAGCTGGCCGAGCGGGCCGTGGAACCAGTCACGGGCCAGGCTGATCAGCTCGATCCAGGCCGGGTCGGCCTGGGCAAAGGGTTGGTCGGTCATTTGCGCTCTCCCTCGAAGGTTCTCGCACCGCGCCATCGCGGCTAAGATGGCCTCATGTGCCACGCTAGGCGATACGGATCCGCACCATGATACAGATCGATGCTCTCCCCGCTTTCTCCGACAACTACATCTGGTTGTTACAGGATACTGCCAAACGCCGCTGCGCGGTGGTCGATCCTGGTGATGCCGCCCCCGTGGAGGCATGGCTGGCCGCCAATCCCGACTGGGTGCTGGAGGATATTCTGGTCACCCACCACCACAATGACCACGTGGGCGGTGTCGAGCGGCTGAAAAAACTGACCGGTGCGCGGGTCAGCGGCCCGGCCAACGAGCGTATTCCGTGCCGCGACCTTGCCTTGGACGAAGGTGACGAAGTGACCGCGGTGGGCGTGACCTTCCAGGTTCTGGCAGTACCGGGGCACACGCTGGGTCATATCGCCTTCTTCAGCGACCAACCTGCGACACCGGTGCTATTCAGTGGCGACACGTTGTTCGCCGCTGGCTGCGGGCGGATGTTCGAAGGCACGCCAGAGCAGATGCAGCCTGCCCTCGCCAGGTTGGCCGCGCTGCCGGAGCGTACCGAGGTGTACTGCGCCCACGAGTACACCCTCAGCAACTTGCGCTTCGCCAAGGCCGTGGAGCCACAAAACCCGCACGTTCTGCAACGTTTCGATGATGTTACCCGGCTGCGCGCCGACAATCGCATCACATTGCCATCAACTATCGGTCTGGAACGGTTGACCAACCCTTTTCTGCGAACCTCTGAAACATTAGTTAAACAAAAAGCTGACGAATGGAAGGGACATTCAAACACCACGCATGTCGCTGTTTTTGCTGCCTTGAGGTCTTGGAAGGACACCTTCTGATAACCTGAAGATATATCGCAACATGCGCTCGAAGGTTGACCCGGCGGGATGCGGTTTCTAGAATCGCCGAAATTTTTTGCCCGGATACCCGTCCCCGCCGATGTCTTCCCGTAGCCGCAGAACCGCTCATTCAGTCGCCCTGACGCGCCTGGCCCAAATCAGTGCGCTGGCGCTGGCCGCCACCCTGGTGGGCTGCCAGAGCACCCGTCAGCTCGACGAATCCGACAGCGTTCGCGCGCACAGCTACCAGGCGCGGATCAAACACAAACCCGTTCCGCTCGCGGTCAAACCCGCCGAGCAGGCGCCGCAGGATGTGTGGGAGCGCATGCGCCAGGGCTTCGCCCTGCAAGACACCATCGACGTCAACCCGCGCATCGAGCAGCAGCGGCTGTGGTTCGCCAGCAACCCCTCGTTCCTCGAAAACGCCGGTGAGCGCGGCAGCCTGTACCTGCACTACATCGTCGAGCGCCTGGAAGAACGCGACATGCCGCTGGAACTGGCCCTGTTGCCGGCGATCGAAAGCGCCTACAACCCCATGGCCTACTCGCGCGCCCATGCTGCAGGCATGTGGCAGTTCATCCCCTCTACCGGGCGCCACTTCAACCTGCGCCAGACCAATTTCTACGATGGTCGCCGCGACATCACCGCGTCGACCAACGCCGCGCTGGATTACCTGAGCCGCCTGCACGACATGTTCAACGGCGACTGGCTGCTGGCACTGGCTGCCTACAACGCCGGTGAAGGCACCGTCAGCCGGGCGATCGAGCGCAACGAGAAACTCGGCCTGCCCACCGATTACTGGAACCTGCCACTGCCACAGGAGACGCGCGACTACGTGCCCAAGCTGCTGGCCCTGTCGCAGGTGGTCCTGACCCCCGAAGCCTACGGCGTGAACCTCAACCCGATCGCCAACGAGCCCTACTTCGAAGCTGTCGCCATCAAGGACCGCCTGGACCTGTCGCGGGTAGCCGCCTTCGCCAACATCGACGAAGACGAACTGATCCAGCTCAACCCGGCATTCAAGAAGCGCATGACCGTGGATGGGCCCAAACAATTGCTGGTACCGACGGCCAAGGCGCAACTGCTGTCCGACAGCCTGTCCAACCTCAAGCCTGAACAACTGGTCAGCCTGCAGCCGAACAAAGCCGTGTTCGCACGCGCCGTGGCCGAAGCCAAGGCACCTGCCAGAGCGCGCAGTTACCGCGTAAAGCGCGGCGACAGCCTGAGCACCATTGCCAGGGCCAACCGGGTTTCGGTCAAGGATATCCAGCGCTGGAACAAACTATCGGGTAGCCGTGTAAAGGCCGGCCAGGTGTTGGCACTGCGTGGTGGTAGTGCGGCAGGCAACCGGGTGGCGGCATCCTCCAAGCGCTCTACCCAGTACAAGGTCCGCAAGGGTGACTCGCTGTATCTGGTGGCAAAACGTTTCAATGTTGAGATGAAGCACCTCAAGCGCTGGAATCCGCGCAGCGGGCACGCCCTCAAGCCAGGCCAGACCTTGACCGTCTACCTGGGGCACTGATGGCAACCCGGGGCTGCTCCGCAGCCCCTTGATCTCCTTCCAGACACACCCTTTTTCCAACCCCGCCAAGCTGTTACTGTAGCCCGACCAAAGCCCAACGCCTCTGGATCGGATGCCGACTTGATACGTCCCCTCCTGCTGTCACTCAGCCTGGCCTTGAGCTTTCCCGCAGCCGCGATGGTGAGCGAAAGCCACGGATACGCGCAGTTCGGCACGCTCAAGTACCCAGCCACATTCACCCACTTCGACTGGGTCAACCCGCAAGCGCCCAAGGGCGGCACCTTGCGCGCCATGGCATTGGGCACCTTCGACACGCTCAACGCCTATACCTTCAAGGGTTCTAGCCCGGTCACAACGCCGAACTTCCTGCAGTACGGTGTCAACGAGCTCAACGAAACACTGATGGTCGGCACCGGCATGTATGACCCTTCCGGGGACGAGCCCACCTCCAGTTACGGCCTCATCGCCCGCTCGGTGGAGTACAGCGAGGACCGCAGTTGGGTGGTGTTCAACCTGCGCCCGCAAGCGCGCTGGCATGACGGCAAACCGATCACTTCTGCAGACGTCGCCTTCTCTTACCGCACGCTGCTCAAGGATGGCCACCCGATCTACCGCACCAACCTGCAGGAAGTGCAGCGCGTGGATATCCTTGGCCCGCTGCGCATCCGCTTCGTGTTCAAGCGCGCTGGCAACCCGCTGCTGATCCTGCGCCTGGGCGAGATGCCGGTGCTGCCCAAACACTACTGGCAAAACCGCGATTTCAAGGCCACCACCTTCGAGCCGCCGCTTGGCAGCGGCCCCTACCGCATCACTCAGGTGCAGCCCGGCAGGCGCCTGGTGTTCGAGCGGGTAAAGAACTACTGGGGCAAGGACCTGGCGGTAAACCGCGGCAAGTACAACTTCAACCGCATCGAATACGAGTTCTATCGGGACGCCACAGTCGCGTTCGAAGCCTTCAAGGCCGGCGAGTTCGACATCTATATCGAGCATCAGGCAAAGAACTGGGCCAACGGCTACAACTTCCCGGCACTGCGCCGTGGCGAGGTGATAAAGGCCCAGATCCCCCATCGCATCCCGACCCAGACCCAGGGGCTGTTCATGAACAGCCGCCGGGCCACCTTCAGCGACGCCAGGGTACGCCAGGCGCTGGGCCTGATGCTCGACTTCCAGTGGACCAACCGCGCCCTGTTCAGCAGCGCCTACCGCCGCTCGACCAGCTACTACCCCAACAGCGAGTTTGCCGCCAGCGGCCTGCCCACGGGCAAGGAGTGGCTGCTGCTGGCGCCGTTCCGTGACCAATTGCCGGAAAAGCTGTTCACCCAGCCCTATCAGGTCAGCCACACCGATGGCCGCGGCATCGACCGCCAGAGCCTGCGCCAGGCGCTGAGCCTGCTCGGCCGCGCCGGCTGGAAGCTCGACGGCCAGCGCCTGGTGAACGCACAAGGCCAGCAGTTGCGCATGGAACTGCTGCTGGTGAATCCCAACCTCGAACGCATCCTGCAACCTTATGTCGAAAACCTGGCGAGCATCGGCATCGATGCGCGCTTGCGCACCGTGGACCGTGCCCAGTACAAACAACGCCTGGACCAGTTCGACTTCGACATGATTCTGATGACCTTGAGCCAGACCTTGAGCCCCGGCCTTGAGCAGTGGCTGTACTTCCATTCCAGCCAGGCTGCGACCAAGGGCAGCAAAAATTATGCTGGGGTCAAGGATCCGGTGGTCGACCACCTGCTCGACACCTTGCTCGCCGCACGCACCCGCGATGACCAGGTCGCCGCCGCCCGCGCCCTGGACCGCGTGCTGTCCTGGCAGTACTACATGATCCCCAACTGGTATCTCGACAATCACCGCCTGGCCTACCGCAACCGGTTCGGTTTCGTCACCACACCGCCCTATACCCTGGGGCTGAATACCTGGTGGCTAAAGACTTCGGAGAAAGCCCAATGATGCCAACGTACCGCCTGCGCCAGCTGGCAGGCAGCCTGCTGCTTGCCTGCCTGAGCCTACCGGCAATGGCCGCGCCGCAACACGCACTGACCCTTTATGATGAAGCGCCGAAGTACCCGGCCGACTTCAAGCACTTCGACTACGTCAACCCCGACGCGCCCAAGGGCGGCACCTTCCGCCAGTCCAGTTTCGGCGGTTTCGACAGCCTCAACCCGTTCATCAACAAAGGGGTGGCCGCCGAAAACGTCAGCGCCATCTACGACACCTTGATGCGCCAGAGCCTGGACGAGCCGTTCACCGAGTACGGCCTGGTTGCCGGCAAGATCGAAAAGGCCCCGGACAACAGCTGGGTGCGCTTCTACCTGCGCCCCGAGGCGCGCTTCCACGACGGCCACCCGATGCGGGCCGAAGACGTGGTGTTCACCTTCAACGCCCTGATCAAGGACGGCGCACCGCTGTACCGCCAGTACTATGGCGATGTCGCCCAAGTCGTCGCCGAAGACACGCTGCGCGTGCTGTTCACCTTCAAGCACAAGAACAACCGCGAGTTGCCGCTGATCCTCGGCCAATTGCCCGTGCTGCCCAAGCACTGGTACGAAGGCCGCGAATTCAACCGCGGCAACCTGGAAATCCCGCTCGGCAGCGGCCCGTACAAGATCACCGAGGTCAAGCCCGGCCGCTCGATCCGCTACGAGCGGGTCAAGGACTACTGGGCCAAGGACCTGCCGCTCAACCGCGGCCAGTTCAACTTCGACGCCATGACCTTCGACTCCTACCGCGACAACACCGTCGCGCTGGAAGCACTCAAGGCCGGCCAGTTCGACTATGGCCTGGAGACCAGCGCGAAAAACTGGGCCACCGCCTACAACGTTCCCGCCGTACGCGATGGCCGCCTGATCAAGGAAGAGCTGCCCAACGGTAACCCCACCGGCATGCAGGGTTTCATTTTCAACCTGCGTAAACCGGTGTTCCAGGACATCCGCGTACGCCAGGCGCTGAGCCTGCTGCTGGACTTCGAGTGGACCAACAAGCAGTTGTTCAACGGCGCCTACACCCGCACCGGCAGCTACTTCGAAAACTCCGAAATGGCCGCCCAGGGCCTGCCCTCGCCTGACGAGCTGAAAATCCTCGAGCCTATGCGCGGCAAGGTCCCCGACCAGGTGTTCAGCGAGGCTTTCCACAACCCGGTCACCGACGGCAGCGGCATGATCCGCGAACAGCAGCGCCAGGCCTACAAGCTGCTGATGGACGCTGGCTGGAAGATCGTGGACGACAAGATGGTCGACAAGAACGGCAAACCGGTGACCATCGAGTTTCTGCTGGCCCAGACCGAATTCGAGCGCATCCTGCTGCCGTTCAAACGCAACCTGGCAGACCTTGGCATCGACCTGAACATCCGCCGCGTCGACGTTTCCCAGTACATCACCCGCCTGCGCTCGCGTGACTTCGACATGATCGTCAGTGGCTATCCGCAGTCCAGCTCCCCAGGCAACGAGCAGCGCGAGTTCTGGTCCAGTGCCGCTGCCGACAACCCCGGCAGCCGCAACTTCATGGGCCTGCGGGACCCGGCCATCGACCAACTGGTCGAAGCGCTGATCAACGCCGATTCCCGACAGAGCCTGATCAACCATGCCCGCGCCCTGGACCGCGTGCTGCTGTGGGGTTACTACGTGATCCCCAACTGGCACATCAAGACCTGGCGCGTGGCCTACTGGAACCACATCGGCCACCCCAAGGTTTCGCCCAAGTACGACATCGGCATCGACACCTGGTGGATCAAGCCCGAGGTGACGCCAGCCGTGTCCGAAGCGCCTGCGCAAGAGGCCAACTGACATGCTGGCCTACATCCTGCGTCGCCTGCTGCTGATCATCCCGACCCTGTTCGGCATCCTGGTGATCAACTTCATCATCGTCCAGGCCGCCCCCGGCGGCCCGGTGGAACAGATGATCGCCAAGCTCGAAGGTTTCGAGGGCGCAACCAGCCGGATTGCCGGCGGCGGCGCCGAAGTCTCCGTGGCCGGCTCCAACTACCGCGGTGCCCAGGGCCTCGACCCTGCCCTGATCGCCGAAATCGAGCGCATGTACGGCTTCGACAAGTCGCCCCCCGAGCGTTTATGGATCATGGTCAAGAACTATGCCCAGCTGGACTTCGGCGAGAGCTTCTTTCGCGATGCCAAGGTCATCGACCTGATCGCCGAGAAGATGCCGGTGTCGATTTCGCTCGGGCTGTGGAGCACGCTGATCATGTACCTGGTGTCGATCCCCCTGGGTATCGCCAAGGCGGTGCGCCACGGCAGCCACTTCGACGTCTGGACCAGCTCGGCGATCATCGTCGGCTATGCCATCCCGGCGTTCCTGTTCGCCATCCTGCTGATCGTGCTGTTCGCCGGCGGCAGCTACTTCGACTGGTTCCCGCTGCGCGGCCTGACCTCGAACAACTTCGACGAGCTGTCCACCACCGGCAAAGTGCTCGACTACTTCTGGCACCTGGTGCTGCCGATCACCGCCCTGGTGATCGGCAACTTCGCCACCATGACCCTGCTGACCAAGAACAGCTTCCTCGACGAGATCAACAAGCAATACGTGGTCACCGCCAAAGCCAAAGGCCTGAGCCGCTCGCGGGTGCTGTACGGCCACGTGTTCCGCAACGCCATGCTGCTGGTGATCGCGGGCTTCCCTTCGGCGTTCATCGGCATCTTCTTCACCGGCTCCCTGCTGATCGAGGTGATTTTCTCCCTCGACGGCCTGGGCCTGATGAGTTTCGAGGCGGCCATCAACCGCGACTACCCGGTGGTGTTTGGCACCCTGTTCATCTTCACCCTTCTCGGGCTGGTGGTGAAACTGATCGGCGACCTCACCTACACCTTGGTCGATCCGCGCATCGACTTCGCCAGCCGGGAGCACTGACATGGCCTTGTCCCCTCTCAACCGTCGGCGCTTCGAGCGCTTCAAGGCCAACCGACGCGGCTGGTGGTCGCTGTGGCTGTTCCTCATCCTGTTCGGCCTGAGCCTGGGCGCCGAGCTGATCGCCAACGACAAACCGATTGCCGTGCGCTACGACGGCGAGTGGTTTTTCCCGGCCTTCAAGCGCTACCCGGAAACCACCTTCGGCGGCGAGTTCCCACTGGAGGCCAACTACAAGAGCCCGTATATCCGGGAGCTACTGGCCAAAAAAGACAGCTTCGTGCTGTGGGCCCCGATCCCGTACAGCTACCAGAGCATCAATTACGACCTGCGCGTACCCGCCCCTGCGCCACCCTCGGCGGACAACCTGCTGGGCACCGACGATCAGGGCCGCGATGTACTGGCGCGGGTGATCTACGGCTTCCGCATTTCGGTGCTGTTCGCCCTCACCCTGACCATCCTCAGTTCCATCATCGGCGTCATCGCCGGTGCCCTGCAGGGCTTTTACGGTGGCTGGGTGGACCTTGCCGGCCAGCGCTTTCTGGAGATCTGGTCCGGCTTGCCGGTGCTGTACCTGCTGATCATCCTTGCCAGCTTCGTGCAGCCCAACTTCTGGTGGTTGCTGGGCATCATGCTGCTGTTTTCGTGGATGAGCCTGGTCGACGTGGTGCGTGCCGAGTTCCTGCGCGGGCGCAACCTCGAGTACGTGCGCGCCGCCCGTGCCCTAGGGATGCGCAATGGCGCGATCATGTACCGGCACATCCTGCCCAACGCCATGATTTCGACCATGACCTTCATGCCCTTCATCCTCACCGGTGCCATCGGCACCCTGACCGCCCTGGACTTCCTCGGTTTCGGCCTGCCACCGGGCGCGCCGTCGCTGGGCGAACTGGTGGCCCAAGGCAAGTCCAACCTGCAGGCGCCATGGCTGGGCATCAGCGCCTTTGCCGTACTGGCGATCATGCTGAGCCTGCTGGTATTCATCGGCGAATCCGCCCGCGATGCCTTCGACCCGAGGAAGTGAGATGAGTGAACAGAACCTGATCGAAGTGCGCGACCTGGCGGTGGAGTTCGTTACCGGCGAACAGGTCAACCGTGTGGTCGATGGCATCAGCTTCGACATCCGCAAGGGTGAGACCCTGGCGCTGGTCGGCGAGAGCGGTTCGGGCAAGTCCGTTACCGCCCACTCGATTCTGCGCCTGCTGCCCTACCCGCTGGCACGCCACCCTAGCGGCAGCATCGGCTATGAAGGCAACGACCTGCTGCAGCAAGGTGAGAAGGCCATGCAGAAGATTCGCGGCAACCGCATCGCGATGATCTTCCAGGAGCCGATGACCTCGCTGAACCCGCTGCACTGCATCGAAAAGCAGATCAACGAAATCCTGCTGCTGCACAAGGGCCTCACCGGCAAGCAAGCCACTGCGCGCACGCTGGAGTTGCTGGAGCTGGTGGGCATTCCCGAGCCGCGCAAGCGGCTGAAGGCCCTGCCCCACGAGCTGTCCGGTGGCCAGCGGCAGCGGGTGATGATCGCCATGGCGCTGGCCAATGAGCCGGAGTTGCTGATTGCCGATGAACCCACCACTGCGCTCGACGTGACCGTGCAGTTGAAGATTCTGGAGCTGCTCAAGGAACTGCAGGCGCGGTTGGGCATGGCATTGCTGCTGATCAGCCATGACCTGAACCTGGTAAGGCGCATTGCCCACCGTGTTTGCGTGATGCAGCGTGGGCAGATTGTCGAGCAGGCCGATTGCGCGACGCTGTTCAGTGCGCCGCAGCACCATTACACACAGATGCTGATCAATGCCGAGCCCAGCGGCTTGCCGGCACATAACCCGGTTGGCGCACCGCTGCTGGAAGTGAACGACCTGAAGGTATGGTTCCCGATCAAGAAAGGCTTGCTGCGCAAGACGGTTGACCATGTGAAGGCGGTGGACGGGATCAACTTCAGCTTGCCGCAAGGGCAGACACTGGGGATCGTGGGTGAGTCGGGATCTGGCAAGTCGACGCTGGGGCTGGCGATCTTGCGCCTGATTTCGAGCCAGGGGGGCATCCGCTTCCATGGCCAGGCGCTGGAAGGCTTGAACCAGAAGCAAGTGCGGCCACTGCGACGTGAGATGCAAGTGGTGTTTCAGGACCCCTTTGGTAGCCTCAGCCCACGTATGTGTGTGGCGGATATCGTTGGTGAGGGGCTGCGGATTCACAAGATTGGTACAGCCGCAGAACAGGAAGCAGCGATTATCGCGGCGCTGGAAGAGGTAGGCCTGGACCCACGCACGCGCCACCGCTACCCGCATGAGTTTTCGGGTGGGCAACGGCAACGTATCGCCATCGCCCGGGCGCTGGTGCTCAAGCCGGCGTTGATTCTGCTGGATGAGCCGACGTCTGCGCTGGATCGTACGGTGCAGCGGCAGGTAGTGGAGTTGCTGCGCAACTTGCAGCACAAGTACAACCTCACCTACCTGTTCATCAGCCATGACCTTGCCGTGGTCAAAGCGTTGAGTCACCAACTGATGGTGATCAAGCAGGGGCATGTTGTGGAGCAAGGCGAGGCTCAGCAGATCTTCCATTCACCCCAGCATGCTTATACGCAGCAACTGTTGGAGGCGGCGTTTTTGCGTCATGACACTGAACGGTGACTGCCTTCCAGGGCCTGATGGTTTTACCCGTATCAAGGCAGAGGTTGTGCACCCAGAGCACCGAGCAGCAGGCTGTTTCGCTGCCGCCTAGATCGCCCGTCTGGGCTCTGATAATAGCCTTGATGCATGAGTTCGAATCCCTGGATGAGCTGTTTTACCAGCTAAAAGCCTCTGGCAAAGCAATCAGGAAGGTGGCCTACGTGCTTGTCATGGTGTACGACAACGCCCGTGGGCCTAAGGCGCGAAAGGCGTAGCCTTCGGGCAAACCTTTGCTATTGCAAACACCCCCACCACGCACGACAATAAGATTCATTACCAATCGCGAACCATTCCATCCAAAATGCCCGCCAACGACCTCTCTCTGCGTAGCGCCGTCAATCACCTGTATTGCGAGCATCACAGCTGGCTCAATGGCTGGCTACGCAAGAGGCTGGGCAACGCATTCGATGCCGCTGACCTGACGCAGGATACGTTCGTGCGGGTGATCAAGGCACGCAGCGCACTGGACATTCGCGAGCCGCGCCCGTACTTGTCGAGGATCGCCAAGGGCTTGCTGATCGACCTGTTTCGTCGGCGCTCACTGGAACAGGCTTACCTGGAAACCTTGGCAGCCTTGCCGCAAGCACAGCACCCGTCGCTGGAAGAGCAGGCGATCATGTTGCAGGCACTGGTAGAAATCGATCGCCTGTTGCAAGGGCTGGGGCCGAAGGTCAGGCAGGTGTTCATGCTGTCGCAATTCGACGGGCTGACCTACCCGCAAATTGCCGAGCAACTGACCATCAGCGTGCGCAGCGTCAACAACTACATGGCAAAGGCAATGGAGCATTGCTGTTTGATGCAGATGCAATTGGCATGAGCCTTTCGCCCGCCGAGTTGCAGGCCATCAGTGCAGCAGCCCGCTGGTACGCGCGGCTGCAGTCTGGCATCGCCACCGACGCCGATCGCAGCGCCTGGAACGACTGGCTGGCTGCCGACCCGGTCAATCGCCAAGCCTGGCAGCGGATGACCGCTGTGGGTGAGCAGATGGCAAGCGTGCCGGGTGCGCTGGCCGCACCCGCCCTGCGCGGTGCCGCACGTTCCCGCCGGCAACTGTTACGCAGCGTACTGGTATTGGTGCCAGCCACCTCGCTGGGCTGGCTGGGGTGGCGTAGCAACAGCTCGCAACAGCTGTTTGCCGATTACCGCACCGCAGTGGGTGAGCGCCGTACCTTTCGTTTGGCCGATGGCAGTTCACTGCTGCTGAACACCGACACCTCTGTAAACCTCAAGTACGACGGCCAGCAACGGGTGCTGGAACTGCTTCGCGGTGAAATTCTGGTATCGACCGCTAACGACCCAGCACAGCGGCCATTCAAGGTAAGCACCACACATGGCGAGGTCCGGGCGCTGGGCACGCGCTTCATCGTTCGCACACAAGCGCTGGGCGGTGAGGTGGCAGTCCTGGAGAAAGCGGTAGAAGTCAGAGCGTCCAGCAGCGCATTGACAGTGCGCGTTGAGGCCGGGCAATCCATCGCCTTCACCGACCTCACGGTGGGGCAGCTACGGCGTAATGACGCTACGGTGGGAGCCTGGCAACACGGCAGCATCATTGCCATTGATCGCCCCCTGGTCGAACTTCTTTCCGACCTGTCGCGCTACCGCACCGGCGTGCTGCGCTGTGATCCGCGTATTGCGCAACTGAGGGTCTCTGGCGCGTTCCCAATCGATGACACCGACCTGGCGTTGGCTGCGCTGGAAAGCGGGCTTTCATTACGCGTCACGCGTTACAGCCGTTTCTGGGTCAATGTGTCGCCTCCTGTCGTCCCGCCTCAGTAATTAAAAAATTCTTTTTTGCACTTTTCTTACGCATCGTTCGGCTCATCCCCCATTGGGTGTCATCGATCATTTTCAGGGGGGGATTAGGATGTCTGAGGTATTCAAGCGTGGTCGTCTGGCGACCGCGGTAAAAGTCGCGCTGCTGGCAGTAACCACTGTCGGAGCCTGGTCCACAGCAACGGTCGAGGCAGCCGTGGCGGCCCAGCACAGCGCAGTGCGGTCGTTCGACATCCCTGGTGGCAGCCTGACCGAAGTCCTTGGCCACTTCGCCAGCGCGGCGGGGGCGGCGATTTCGTTTGATGCCAGGCAAACAGACGGCTTTAGCTCCTCGGGGCTCAAAGGTACCTTCGGTGTCATTGAAGGCTTTAGCCGGATTCTGGCCGGCAGCGGCCTGCAAGCCCAGGCGCAGTCCAACGGCACCTATGTACTGCGGGAAGTGCCTTCCGCTGGTTCGGCAATGGAACTTGGTGCCACCAACATCACCGGCCAGGTGCTGGGCGCCACGACAGAGAACAGCGGCTCGTACACCACGGGCGCGGTCACCATAGGCAAAGGTGAGCACTCGCTCAAAGAGACGCCACAGTCGGTGACGGTAATGACCCGCAAGATGATGGACGACCAGAACCTGTACACCATCGACCAGGTCATGGAGAAGACGCCCGGCATTACCGTGTACGACTCGACCATGGGTGGCAAATACTTCTATTCACGCGGGTTCCGCATGTCGGGCCAGTATCAGTACGACGGTGTGCCGCTGGACATGGGCAACCTCTATGTCCAGGCCGACAGTTTCAGCAGCGACATGGCGTACTACGACCGGGTCGAAGTGCTGCGCGGCGCAGCGGGCATGATGAAAGGCTCCGGCGGCACTGCCGGCGGGGTGAATTTCGTGCGCAAGCGCGGCCTGGCAGCTGCGCATACCGACATCACCCTGTCCGGCGGCAGTTGGGACAACTACCGCGGGCAACTGGACACCGGCGGCCCGCTGAACGCATCCGGCACTCTGCGCGGCCGGGCAGTGATCGCCGAACAAAGCCGCCACTATTTCGTGGACGACGCCAACCGCAAAGATCAGGTGTATTACGGTGCGCTCGACTTCGATCTGAATGCCGACACCACCCTGGGGCTGGGCGTTGCCTATGAAGACGTGGATGCCAACCCGTGCTGGGGTGGCCTGCCGCGCTACCGCGATCGCAGCGACTTGAAGCTGAGCCGCTCAACCTGCCTGGACCCCTCATGGAACACCTGGCGCAGCCAGCGCACCACCGTGTTCAGTGATGTGTCCCATCAGCTTAACGAAGACTGGAAACTCAAGGTTGCCAGCGTCTATACGAAGAACACCCAGGACATCAAGTACGCGTTTGCCTCAGGTGCAGTGACGCCCGGTACCAATACCACTGGCATGCTGGGCAGCATGTATGACTACGACCAGGTCGATTACGGCCTGGACGCCTACGTCGATGGCACCTTCGATGCGTTTGGCCAACAACATGAACTGGTGCTGGGCATGAATGCGAGCCGTTCGAACAAGGACGACTTCTACTCAGTGGCCTTTCTGCCGCAGCGCCAGAATGTATTCAACCCCGACAAGTTCATCCCTGAGCCCGACGACAGCTACTTCATCGACAACTCATCTCGCGGCGGGCCGGTGAAGTCCAAGACTACACAAAAAGGCCTCTACTCGACCCTGCGCTTGAAACTGGCCGACCCACTGACCCTGGTGGTTGGCGGCCGGGTGAGCCGGTACACCTCCACGACCGACTCCGACTTTATCAACACCGGTACGTCGGAGCATTCCAGCACCCGCGAAACCGGGCAGGTCACGCCCTTCGCCGGGGTACTGCTGGACTTGAACGAAAACCTCACCGCTTACGCCAGTTACTCGGACATCTTCACTCCGCAAGGCAACTACCGGTCTGAAGACGGTTCCGCGCTCAAGCCGCTTGTGGGTCAGAGCTATGAACTGGGGATCAAGGGGGCCTGGCTGGAGGGGCGACTGAACGGCGCCTTCAACCTGTTCCGTACTATTCAGAAAGACCAGGCGCAGACCGATTACAACTCGTCATGCCCGTCATCCGACGGTTACTGCTACGTCAACGCCGGCAGGGTACGTGCGCAAGGTTTCGAGGCGCAGCTCAGCGGGGAAATCATCGAGCGCCTGCAACTGCTTGCGGGATACACCTACACCCAGACCAAGACCCTGGACGACATCGACAGCAGCCTGAACGGTGCGGCGTTCAACAGCTACGTGCCTCGGCATGTGTTGCGCCTGTGGGGCGAGTACACCCTGAGCGGCGCGTTAGAGCGGTTGTCTATCGGTGCCGGGGTCAACGCGCAAAGCGACAACTTCCGCGTCTCGCCCGCCAGTGGCGAAAAAATCGACCAGGCAGGCTATGCGATCTGGAATGGGCGTATCGGTTATCGCATCGATGACACCTGGTCGGTAGCGCTCAACGGTAACAACCTGTTCGACAAGCGCTACTACGCCAGCATCGGCACCGAAACCTTCGGCAACTATTACGGTGAGCCACGCAACTTCATGGTATCGGTCAAAGCCAGTTTCTGATGCTGACGCTGTCATGACAGCCTTTCGGAACGGCCTTGCCGCTCAGACGTGGCGCCACGTCTGAGCGTTGGCCACCCTCAGAAACCAATCGCGGCCAATGTTACTCAGGCTTGGACAGCGCGGCCCTCCAGTGCTTCGCTGTCAGCCACCATCCCCTCCCGCATGCGCTGCGCATCGCGGCTGAAACACCGCGACGCGGCCAGCAGAAACACCATGGTCAACATCAGTGCCACCGGTATCAGGTACATCGCGTCGTGCAACCCCTGGGCCTTGAACGCCTCGCTCATCACCACCTCCCCCGCTGCGTCCATGGCAGCGACGGCGAAATGGTCCGAAAGCCCGCCCACCACCACCGGCCCTAATCCACCGCCAAGCAGATACAGCCCGGCGAAATACAGCGCCATGGCCGTGGCGCGCAGGCGGGGCTGCACCACGTCCTGGATGGCGGTGTACACGCAGGTGTAGAAGTTGTACGAGAACAGCCAGCCCACGCCGAACAACGCCACGAACAGGCCCAGCTCGATCCGCCCGGCGTGCAGCGCCCAGGCGGTGGCAAGCGTGGCGACCAGCATGCTCAGCACGGCGAACATCAGCCGGCCGTTGGCAAAGCGCTGATGCACCTTGTCGGCCACCCAGCCACCAAGGGTCAGGCCTACCAGGCCGGTCACACCGACTATGACCCCGGTGGCCACTGCGGCTTGTTGCAGTTGCAGCTCGAAGTACCGCTGCAGCATGGGCACCATGAACGAGTTGCAGGCGTACGAAGCAAAATTGAACGTAAGGCCGGCGAGCACCAGCCAGGCGAAGGTAGGTACGTGAAGTACGCGGCGCAGCGGCCGGTCCAGTGGAGCCTGGGAGACGGCTACGGTTTCTGCCGCACCGCGTGCGGGTTCGCGGATCAGGAACAGGAACAGTGCCAGCACCACACCCGGCACAGCGGCGATGAAGAACGGTGCGCGCCAGCTGCCGAAGGCCTGCACCATGGCGCCGATGGTGAAGAAGGCCAGCAACAGGCCCAGCGGCAGGCCAAGCATGAAGATACCCATCGCCCTTGCCCGCCGCTCGGCAGGGAACAGATCACCGATCAGCGAATTGGCGGCGGGCGCATAGCTGGCTTCACCGATGCCCACCCCCATGCGCACCAGCAGAAAGCTCCAGAAGCTGCCGACCATGCCGTTGACTGCCGTCAGCCCGCTCCATGCCATCAGGCCCCAGCCCATAAGCCGGCTGCGCGAACCGGTGTCGGCCAGCCGTGCCAACGGCAGGCCGGCGATGGCATAGACCAGGGTGAAGGCAGTGCCGATCAGGCCGATCTGGAAGTCGCTCAGGTGCCACTCCAGGCGAATCGGTTCGATGATGATGGCGGGTATGGTGCGGTCGAAGAAATTGAACAGGTTGGCCAGGAACAGCAGGAACAGGATGCGCCAGGCGTTGTTCGCTTGGATGGCGGTCGGCATAGTCAGGTCCCTCGTTATTGTTGTTCGGGGCTTCCAGCACGCCACACGAATCTAGAGGGGGAACTGCGCATCGTCTGCCACCATTGACCGCGCTGATATCGAGCGATGCCCGGTGAGCAGTACGCTGGCCCGGTTCAACGCAAATCCTGACTCACTCGCTCTACAGCGTTCACCACACCCGTCGCGCCCTGCAAGATCACGCCAATCGCCTCACCTGCCTGCGAAGCAAGCTGCAGGCTCTGCGTGGCGTGATCCCGGCTGGTTTCTATCTCGCCAACGGCCTGGCTGGCGAGCGTCTGGTTATGCGCCACCACCGAGACGATCTCATCGGTAGCCGTGCTGGTGCGCGCCGCCAGCTTTCGCACTTCGTCGGCAACCACGGCAAACCCCCTGCCCTGCTCGCCGGCGCGGGCCGCTTCGATGGCTGCATTGAGCGCGAGCAGGTTGGTTTGCGCAGCGATGCCGCCGATGGTCTGGACGATCGAACTGATCAACACCGATTGCTCGCCCAGTGCAGTGATCGTCGTGCCGGCCGATTGCAGTTGCCGGGTCATACCCTGCATGGTCTGCTCCACCTGCTGCACCACCGCCGCGCCCTCAGACGCTCCGCCAACGGTATTGCGCGACACCTCAAGCGCCATCTGCGCGGCCTGTTTGATGGCCTCTTCACGCTGGACCTGTGCGGTAACCACCGAGGCGAACTTGACCACCCGCACCAGTTTCCCCTGGGCATCGTTCACCGGGTTGTAACTCGCTTCCAGCCACACTTCGTGCCCGTGCCGGTCCAGACGGCGGAAGCGGCCGGTGACGTAGCGGCCGGTATTGAGCGTTCGCCAGAATTCGGCATATGCCGGGCTGGCGGTATCTTCTGTACAGCAAAACATCCGGTGATGCTTACCCACCACTTCATCGAGCCGGTATCCCATGCCCGCCAGGAAGGTGTCATTGGCGGCCAGCACATGGCCTGCCAGATCGAACTGGATGACCGCGCTGGAGCGCAACAGCGCGTCGAGCAGCGCCTGGTTCTCCCGAGCCAGCCCGACCTCTTTCGACACGTCGCGCCCGTATGCGCGCACCTCGCATACCCGCCCTTGTGCATCCAGCCGCGGATACCAGCCCAGACGCCACCATGCCGACTTGCCATTGACCGTGTTCAGGTTCATGTCATCGTGCAGCGGCGCACCATTGGCAAGCGCGCTGGCCAACCCGCGCACGGTCTGGGCGGGCAGCCACTGTCCCAAAGAGGTGCCGGCCAAGGCATCCACAGTGACGCCGAACGCAGCAGCGCTGGCGACGTTGCAGTCGACGATCCGCCAATCGCCGTCGAGCCGCAGAAAAAAACCGGCCTGCTCTATCTGCTCCAGGCATTGCCGAAGGCTTTCCAGTTCGCGTTCACGCTCGGCGAGCGTGTTTTTCAATTGCCGGTTGAACATGCAGGCACCTGCTGAGGATAAGCGACGAATGAGTCAAATCAGGACTGCGACCTGCGGAGCCGGTTGTTGCAGTACCACGTCTGGAAGGCGGCCAGCGGCATGGGTCTGGCCAGGTAATAGCCCTGGGCCTGAGCACAACCCCAGGCCTTGGCACAGGTAAGCTGTTCGGCGGTTTCGATGCCTTCGGCCACCACCTGGTAACCGAGCTGGTTAGCCAACCCCACCAGCGACTGCACCAAGAGGAGGTCCTTGGCACTGTGCGTGGCCTTCTGGATCAACGAGCGGTCCAGTTTCACGAACGTGGCAGGAATGCGGCTGAGGTAAGCCCAGTTGCTATAACCGGTACCAAAGTCATCGATGGCGATGTCGATCCCGGCCTGACGTGCACGCAGCAATTGCCGCCGTACTTCTTCGGGATGCTCGATAAGCACGCTTTCGGTGAACTCCAGTTGCAGGCGCCACGGCGCGATGGCCCTGTGCTGGAGCTCGGCAAGCAAGGTGTCCATGAATGCCGCGCTCTCCAGGTCGCGCGCGGTGACATTCATGCTGATGCGCAAGTCTGGCGCCTGAGCGTGTTGCAGGATGTTCAACACCGCGCGCATCACCCACAGACTGATCGACGCTATCAGCGCGGTTTTCTCGGCCAGGGCGATGAACTCGGCAGGGGAAATATCCCCCAATTGCGGATGACGCCAGCGCAACAGCGCTTCAGCGCTGTTGCAGGTATGGCCTTGCAGTTCGACTCGCGGCTGCAGGTGCAGGCTGAGCTCGTCATCGCTCTGCAGCGCCGCCCCCAGTGAGGTCAACAGGGAGAATGCCCTGCGCTGCGCGGCGTCCACCTCCGGCTGATAGTGCGCGCAGCGGCCAGGGTTGCCACGGGCTGCGTCAGCGGCGCCGACCGCACGGCGCAACCAGTCAAGGCTGCCATCGTCGTCGCAGCGGGTGACCGGCGAAATACCGACCGCGGCGTCCAGGAGCACGGGAATCTGATGACACTGCACAGGGTCGCTCAGCACACCGATTACCCGCGCGCACATTGCCAGAGGGTGCTGGTGCACGATAACGGCAAACCGTGTGGGGCTGATCTTGTACAACGCAAGGTCCGGGTCAAGCTGGCTGACGATCAGGTCTTTCACCTGAAGGGTCAGGTCGTGGGCGAAGTTGTAGCCCAACACCTTGATCATGTGCGTAAGCACCTGCGCCGGCATGATGTCGAACACCACCACGGTCAGGGCATCATGGCGTTCAAGGCGCGTCTGCACGTCGCATTCAAGTTTTACCCGATTGAACAGCCCGGTCGGCTGGTCGTAGAAATTTCGCCGGCGTATACCGGCAATGATCTGCACTGCCATGTCTGCGAACGCCTGCAACATCCCGCGCTGAGCATCATCCATGGCCTCACGCGGGGCCGTATCGATGATGCAGAAACTGCCAATCGCGACCTGCTTGTCCACCAACAGCGGAGAGCCGCAATAGTAGCGAATGCCGGGCGCACCGGTGACCAGCGGGTTTTCGGCAAAGCGCGGGTCCAGCGTCGCATCCAGTACTTCCAGCGGCTGCGCCTGAAGAATGGTATGGGCACAGAACGCCACATCCCGCGGCGTGCTGTCGGCCTCCAATGCGGTCTTGGCCATGAACCACTGCTGGCACTCGCTGACGATCGAGATCAGGCACATCGGCGCATTGAAGTAGCGGCCGGCCCATTCGACCAGTGTGCGCAGCTCGGTGCTGCAGTCCTGGTGCGCAACACACCACTCAGCGACCGCAGCCAAGCGCTGCTCTTCATTGGACGGCATAGGGGCGACATTCATGTTCATTTCACCTGCCCCTATCGGAATGGCAACAAGGTTATGGCTATGGGCCATTACTGAGACTTCATCACTCCTTTGAACGTTCCGCGCTCCTGCGAGGAAATCAACAGTACCGACAAAACCTGTACAAATCCAGAGCGCTGTACAATTTTTTATTCTTAGCAAAGACTTATTCGCCGTGAATACGGCAAATTCCCGGCTGTATACCTGTACAAAATAAAATTGGCGTACAAAGAAAAGACCGGCGTTGCCCTAAGGCAACGCCTGACACGGAAGCGTAAATGGGGGCGATGTTGCTGAGCTAAAACGCTCAGTTGGCTGATGGCTGCGACGCTTCAGAGGAGATGGAGCAATGGAGGAATTTTCATGGTGCGCAACAACGAAGGTGCAGCTTGACCGGCAATGGCCCTAGCAGGAAGGCGCAACCAGCCTGTACCCCACCCCGGCCTCGGTAATGATGAACCGCGGTGCGGTTGGATCATCCCCCAGCTTCTGCCGCAAATGCCCCACTACAATCCGCAGATAATGGGTGTTCTCCACGTGCGTCGGGCCCCAGATATCCTTGAGCAACTGCTGCTGGGTAATCACCCGCCCCGGGTGCCCGGCAAGTTGCGCCAGCAACGCATATTCCTTGCGGGTCAGCGCCACCTCAGCGCCCTCAAGCGTCACCTTGCGAAACGCGAAGTCCACAGTCAAAGGCCCGAAGCTCGCCGTCACCTCGCTCCCGCCCGCTTGCGGCACCTGGCGCAACAACGCACGTATCCTGGCCAGAAACTCCTGGATGCCGAACGGCTTGGTCACATAGTCATTGGCCCCGCTATCCAGCGCATCGACCTTCTGCACTTCACTGGCGCGCACCGACAGCACCATTACCGGCACTGCACTCCACTCGCGCAACTCGCGCAGCACCTGCTGCCCGTCCATGTCAGGCAAGCCGAGGTCAAGCACCACCAGGTCAGGCTTGGCCAAGGCAGCCTGAGCCAGCCCTTCGCTACCGGTGGCCGCCTCGATCACCTTGTAGCCCTGAGAGGCCAAGCTGATGCGCAGGAACTTGCGGATCTGCGGTTCATCGTCGATGACCAGGAGGGTGGCGGACTGGCTCATGGGGTTTCGCTTTCGGCTTCGGGTTGTGGGGGCAGCGGCAAGCATAAAGTGATGCAGGTGCCATGGCCATCGATGCCTTCGCTGACCAGGATCTGCCCACCATGGGCGCCGATCATGCCCTGGCAGATCGCCAGGCCCAGGCCGGTGCCCTGCCCGCCTCGGTCGCCGCGGGCCGCGGTGTAGAACATGTCGAAGATTTTCTCGCGTTCAGGCACGGGGATGCCAGGCCCTTGGTCGCTGACCGCGAACCGCAATTGCTCGTCGTGCACCGACACCTGCAGTTCGAGGCGGCCCTGGGCGGGCGAAAAGCGCGCTGCGTTTTCCAGCACGTTGATCAGCGCCTGCTCGATCAGCGCGGCGTGCACGAACAGCAACGGCAACTCGGCGGGCACCTCGGTGTGCACCCGCAGGGGCGCGAGCACCACGCGTAGGCGGTTCAGGGCACTGCCGACGATATCGGCCGGAGCGACCCAGTCGCGGGCCAGCTTGAGGCCGCCGTGGCCCAGACGGGTCATGTCGAGCAGGTTCTGGATATAGCGGTCAAGGCGTTCGGCTTCGTTGCGGGTACCCTCCAACAGTTCGCGGCGGTCTTCGGTGGGGATGGCTTCGCCCAGCGCCAGCAGGCTGTCGATACTGCCACGCATGGCGGTCAGCGGAGTACGCAAGTCGTGGGAGACAGAGGCCAGCAACGCGCTGCGCAACTGCTCGGTCTCGCCGTGCAGACGGGCGGCTTCCAGTTGTTCGGCCAGGCGAGCCCGGGCGAGGGCCTGGGCCAGCGGTTGACCAAGCGCCATGAGCAGCCGGCGCCGCTGGGCACTGAGAGGTTCGCCGGACTGGGGGCGGACACCGAGCATGGCCAAGGGATGATCGTCGACGGTCAACGGCCACCACCACCATCGGCCATCAGGCAGGGTGTCGCTGCCATGGCCGGCGGCCTGCCCATGTTGCCAGGCCCATTCGGCGGCGGCGCGTTCGTTGTCGCTCAGGACCTGGGCCTGGCCGCTGGCCACTTGCAACTGCCCTTCGGGATTGCGTTCGAGCAGGCACACGTGCACGTCCTGCCAGCCATTGAGGTGCTGGCCGGCGGCGTTGAATACGGCTTGCCGGTCGGTGGCGACCGTAAGCCGTCGCGACAGGTCAAGCAGCTGGTTGGTTTGCGCCTGGGTTTCGCGAAGGGCCTGCAACTGCCGGCGCTGACGCGCAGCGAGGTTGCCGGTAAGCGCAGCCATGAACAGGAAGAACACCAGCGTCAGCACGTCTTCTTCGCGCTGGATGCTGAAGGAAAAATTCGGCGGGATGAACAGGAAGTCGTAGGTCAGGAATGACAAGGCAGCACAGGCCAAGGCCGGGCCCAGGCTGCTGCGCACCGCAACCAGAAGTACGGCGGCAAGGAACACCAGCGAAATATTGGGCAGCGCCAACACGCTCGACACCACCCAGGACAACCCCGTCGCCAGCACGGTCGCGGCCAGTGCCAACAGATAGTGGCGCCATACCCACACCCGCCGCGCGGCCGAACTTGTCGGTGCCGGCTGGGCATCGCGGTCAAGCACGTTGATCTCAAGCCCGTGGCTTTCGCGCAGCAACCGCGCAGCCACGCCTGCGCCGAACAGTCGACGACGCAGGCGGTCCCGCGACTGACCTACCAGCACCAGGCTGGCTCGGCGCTCGCCGGCATGCTGGATCAGCGTGCGTGCCACCTCGCCTGCGCGCAGCAGCACCACTTCCCCGCCCAGGCGCTCAGCCAGTTGTTGAGCCGCCTGCAAACGCTGCCGTGCGGTTTCGTCGCGCAGCCGCCCGTTGTCCACATGCACCAGGCTCCAGGGCAAATGCCGACGCTGCGCAACCCGGCTGGCATGGCGCACCAGGCGTTCGGCCTGATCGTCACCATCGACACCCACCAGCAGACGCCCGCGCAGGGCCGGCGCCTCTTGCCCACGCTGACGGTAGCCGTGGGCCAGGTCGGCATCGACCTGCGCGGCGGCGGCCTGCATGGCCAGCTCACGCAACGCGGTGAGGTTGGTCTGGGAAAAATAGGCATCGATCGCAGCCCGAGCCTGCTCGGGCACGTAGACTTTGCCCTCACGCAGACGTTCGAGCAGCTCGCGTGGCGGCAGGTCGATCAGCACCAGCTCGAAAGACTCCTGCAGCACCCAGTCCGGCAGCGTTTCACGCACGTGCACGCCAGTGATGTCGCGCACCTTGTCGTTGAGGCTTTCCAGGTGCTGGACGTTGACCGTGGTGTACACATCGATCCCGGCGGCCAGCAGTTCCTGAACGTCTTGCCAGCGTTTGGCGTGGCGGCTGCCCGGGGCGTTGCTGTGGGCCAGTTCATCGACCAAGGCCAGGCCGGGGGCGGCCTTCAGCAGGCCGTCAAGGTCCATTTCCTCCAGGGTGACACCCCGGTATTCGCTGCGTAGCAGAGGATGCTGGGCGAGGCCTGAGAGGAGTGATTCGGTTTCGGCACGACCGTGGGTTTCGACTACGCCTGCCAGTACCTGCACGCCCTGGCGCTGTTGGGCGTGGGCGGCCTGGAGCATGGCGTAGGTCTTGCCTACGCCAGGGGCTGCACCGAGAAATACCTTGAGCCTGCCACGGCCTTCGCGCGGCAGGTTGGCCAACAGCGCGTCTGCGCGGGCTGCGTCACTCATGCTTCATCCTTCAGTGGTGCCACGATCGGCATTGTCCGGGCCTGCTTCATCGCGCCAATTTGCTCAAGGCCTGGTTAAGTGCCAGAACGTTGACCACAGGCGGCCCGATCAATGGGTGGAGGGTGGCCTCTTCCAGCAGGGCTTGCAAGCGCTCTACCGGTATCTGGCGCGCCGCCGCCACCCGCGGAATCTGGTAGGCCACGGCCTGCGGTGGCAAATGCGGGTCCAGGCCACTGCCCGAGGTGGTCAGCAAGGCTTGGGGCACCGGCCCCTGCCCTGCCTGATACAGCTTCGCGGCATCGCCCGCTACCCGTTCAGCCAGCGCCGGGTTGCTTGGCGACAGGTTGCTGGCACTGCTGGCCACGGTGGCATAAGCCCCCGCCGAAGGCCGCGAATGAAACCAACCATCCCCCTGAAAATCCTGGGCGATCAGTGCCGAGCCGCGCACCTGGCCCTGCTCATCGCGGACCAGGCTGCCATTGGCCTGTTCCGGAAAAACCACTTGGGCAACACCGGTCACCGCCAGCGGATACAGCGCGCCGGTGACCACCGCCAACAACAGGATCAGGCTCAACGCCGGGCGTACATATGTGTTCATGGTGGCCTCCTCAGACCAGGTGCAAAGCGTTGAGCAACAGGTCGATCAGCTTGATCCCGGCAAATGGCACGATGATGCCGCCCAGGCCGTAGATCAGCAGGTTGCGCCGCAGCAGATGGGCAGCACTGGCCGCCTGCACGCGCACGCCACGCAGCGCCAGGGGGATCAGTACGATGATGATCAGCGCGTTGAACACGATGGCCGAGAGGATCGCACTCTGCGGGCTGGCCAGCTGCATCAGGTTGAGCACCCCCAGTTGCGGGTAAATGGCGGCGAACAACGCCGGCAGGATGGCAAAGTACTTGGCCACGTCGTTGGCGATGGAAAACGTGGTCAGCGCGCCACGGGTCACCAGCAGCTCCTTGCCGACCTGGACCACGTCCAGCAGCTTGGTCGGGTCGCTGTCCAGATCGACCATGTTGGCGGCTTCGCGCGCGGCCTGGGTGCCGTCGTTCATGGCCATGCCCACGTCAGCCTGGGCCAGGGCCGGGGCATCGTTGGCACCGTCGCCGCACATGGCCACCAGGCGGCCGTCGTTCTGCTCCTGACGGATGCGCGCCAGCTTCTTCTCCGGTGTGGCTTCGGCCAGCACGTCATCAACACCGGCCTCGGCGGCGATGGCCGCGGCCGTCAGCGGGTTGTCGCCGGTCACCATCACCGTGCGGATACCCAGCTTGCGCAGCTCGGCGAAGCGTTCGCGGATGCCAGGCTTGACGACATCCTTGAGGTGGATCACACCGAGCAGGCGCTTGTCCACGCACACCAGCAGCGGCGTACCACCACTCTGGGCGATGCGTTCAACTTCGCGGGCCAGCGCCAGGGGCATTTCCAGGCGCTGCATGCCGACGAAGGCGAGGACTGCATCAACGGCGCCCTTGCGGTAGCGATGCTGCTGGAAATCGATGCCCGACAGGCGTGTCTCGGCACTGAAGGCAATGGCGTCGAACTGCCCCACGCCCGGTTCGACGAAGTCATGCAGCTGGCGCAGGTACTCGACAATCGACTTGCCTTCGGCCGTGTCATCGGCCAGCGACGCGAGCAAGGCGCCCTCGCCCAGCTCCTTGGCGGTCACCCCGGTGGCTGCATGCAGGGCGCTGCAACGGCGGTTGCCAAAGGTGATGGTGCCGGTCTTGTCGAGCATCAGCGTGTGCACGTCACCGGCCGCCTCCACGGCACGGCCCGAGCGGGCGATCACGTTAAGGCGCACCAGGCGATCCATGCCAGCGATGCCGATGGCCGAGAGCAGGCCACCAATGGTGGTCGGGATCAGCGTCACCAGCAGTGCAGCCAGGAAAATCAGTGGCAGACTGCCGCCGGCGAAGTGGGCGAATGGCTGCAGCGTGACCACTACGATCAGGAAGATCAACGTCAGGCCGATCAGCAGAATGTCCAGCGCGATTTCGTTGGGTGTCTTCTGTCGCTTGGCGCCTTCGACCAGGGCGATCATGCGGTCCAGGGTCGACTCGCCAGGGTTGCTGGTGATGCGAATGAGCAGCCAGTCGGAAACCAACCGGGTATTGCCAGTGACGGCCGAGCGGTCACCGCCGGATTCGCGAATCACCGGCGCAGACTCACCGGTGATGGCCGCTTCGTTGACCGCAGCGATGCCCTCGAGCACCTCGCCGTCACCCGGGATCATCTCACCGGCCACGACACGGACTACGTCGTCCTTGCGCAACTGCGCAGCGGCAACGGTCTCGAATGTGCCGTCGCGCATGCGTCGCTCTGCGGTCAGCCCTTGGCTGCCGGCCTTGAGGCTGTCGGCGCGGGCCTTGCCGCGGCCTTCTGCCAGGGCTTCGGCAAAGTTGGCGAACAGCACGGTGAACCACAGCCACACCGCGATCTGCACGGCAACGCCGGTGCTCACGTTAGTGCCGGGGGCAAAGCACAGCACGGTGGTCAGGACGGCAGTCAGCGCGACCACCAGCATGACCGGCGAGCGCTTGAGCTGACGCGGGTCAAGCTTGACGAATGCTTGCACCAGCGCCGGGCGCCACAGCGCGGCGAAGCGGGTCTGGTCCTTGGCGCTGTGCCGGGCGTTCACTTCAGGAATGGGCATGTTCATGGTCGGTTCCTCAGAAACCCAGGCTCAGGTGTTCAGCGATTGGCCCAAGGGCCAGGGCCGGCAGGAAGGTCAGGCCGCCCACCAGCAGGATGGTCACCAGCAGCAGGCCGGTGAACAGCGGGCCGTGGGTAGGGAAGCTGTTCAGCCCTTGCGGCGCGCTTTTCTTCGCGGCCAGGCTGCCAGCCAAGGCCAGAATCGGCAGGATGTAGCCAAAGCGGCCGATGAGCATGGCCAGGCCGATCATCACGTTGTGGAACACGGTGTTGGCGCCGAACCCGGCGAACGCCGAGCCGTTGTTCGCGGCGCCCGAGGTGTAGGCGTACAGCAACTGGCTGAAACCATGTGCACCTGGGTTGCTGACCGCGCCGGCAGGCCCCGGCAGGCTGGCGGCAATGGCACCAAGCACCAGCACGCCGACCGGCATCACCAGCAAGGTTGCCACCAACAGTTGCACTTCCCGGGCCTGCAGTTTCTTGCCGAGGTATTCCGGGGTGCGGCCGATCATCAAGCCTGCCAGGAACACCGCGATCAGCACGAACAGCAACATGCCGTAGAGCCCCGCGCCAACGCCGCCGAAAATCACCTCGCCGACCATCATGTTGACCATGGCGACCATGCCGGTAAGCGGGTTGAGGCTGTCGTGCATGGCGTTGACCGACCCGTTGGACGCTGCGGTGGTGGTTACCGTCCACAACACCGAGCCGGTCGTGCCGAAGCGGCTTTCCTTGCCCTCCAGGGGTGCGCTCTGCTGAACCTGCGCGCTGTCCAGCGCCGGGTTGGGCTGGTGCTCCGACCACAGCGCGGTCGCGCCGCCAATCAGGAACAGGCCCAGCATGCAGGCCAGAATCGCGCGGCTTTGGCGCAGGTCCTTGACGTAATGGCCGAAGGTGAAGACCAAGGCGGCCGGGATCAGGATGATCGAAGCCACCTCGAACAGGTTGCTCCAGGCCGTTGGGTTCTCGAACGGGTGTGACGAGTTGACGCCGAAGAAGCCGCCGCCGTTGGTCCCCAATTGCTTGATGGCGATCTGGCTGGCGGCAGGGCCGAGCGGAATCGTCTGGTCAGCACCTTGCAGGGTCACCGCGTGGGCGTAGTCGGCGAAGGTCTGCGGCACACCCTGCCAGACCAGCAGCAGCGCGAGCACCAGGCACAACGGCAACAGGCCGTAAAGGGTGGCACGGGTCATGTCGACCCAGAAGTTGCCAATACTGCTGGTCGAGCGCCGGGAGATGCCGCGGCACAAGGCGACCAGCACGGCCAGCCCGGTAGCGGCGCTTACGAAGTTCTGCACGGTCAGGCCGAGCATCTGGCTCAGGTAACTGACCGAGGCTTCACCGCTGTAAGCCTGCCAGTTGGTGTTGGTGACAAAACTCACCGCAGTGTTGAAAGCCAGCGACCATTCCTGGCCGGGCAGGTGCTGCGGGTTGAGCGGCAGGTAGCCTTGCAGTAAAAGTACGCTGAAGAGCAGCACGAAACCGGCCAGGTTGAACGCCAGCAGCGCCAGGGCGTGCTGCTTCCAGTTCTGTTCCTGATCGGCGCGCACGCCGGCCAGCCGATAGCAGCCCCGCTCCACCGGCCCAAGTAGCGGCGTCAGCCAAGTCCGCTGGCCCTCCATGACGTTGAAGTAGAAGCGCCCGAGCCAGGGTGCCGGCAGCAGCACGATGGCGAAAAACGCCAGCAGCAACGCGAAGTCATAACTGTGCATGGCCGCTCCCTAGCTGCGATCGGCGCGCAGCAGCGCCATCAGCAGGTAAACCGCCAACGCCACTGCCAGTAGCAGTGACAGCCCGTCGAGCATGTTCATGTGTGGATCTCCCCTGGTTACGGCTTGGGCCGCTTTGGGGGAATTGTCCAAGGGAGGGGCGTAAAGGGGCGAGATCGAGGGGTGGGGCTGGAAATAAAGAATGCGTAAAGATCAGATTTGTCGTGTTACCTGCACCGGCCCATGCGCAGGGCAAGCCCGCCCGGGCCGACGCAAGGCTAACGTTGTGGCGTTGGCTGCCCGGCGTTGCGGCTCCAGTCCAGCAGCAGGCTATACCCTACCGCCAGCAGGGTTGGCCCGATGAACAGGCCAATGAAGCCAAAGGCAATCAAACCGCCAAACACCCCGAGCAGCACGATCACCAGCGGCAGGTTGCCGCCCCTGCTGATCAGGTAAGGCTTGAGCACGTTGTCCACGCCACTGATGACGAAGGTGCCCCAGATACCCAGGAACACCGCCATGCCGTACTCACCCTGCCATACCAGCCAGGCAGTTGCGGGTATCCACGCCAGTGGCGGCCCCATGGGGATCAGGCTGAGCATGAAGGTGACCAGGCCCAGCACGATGGCCCCCGGCACACCGGCGATCAGGAAGCCGATCAAGGCCAGCAGTGCCTGTGCCGCCGCAGTACCGATCACCCCGTTGACCACCCGTTGCACGGTGCCCGCCACCAGCTCCAGGTAATACTCGGCGCGCTCACCTACAAGGCGGTTCAGCAAACGCAGGACGAACGCCGCCAGGCGCGGGCCGTCACGATAGAAGAAGAACACGAAGACCAGGCTCAGCGTCAGCTCCAGCACACCACTGCCGATCTGCGCACTGCGTGCCAGCAACCAGTTGCCGACCTGGCCCAGGTGAGGCTTGACCGACGCGATCAGCGCGGCGCCCTGCTGGTCGAGAGACTGCCAGCCGCTGACCAGGCGTTCACCGACCAGGGGAATGCCGCCCAGCCACGCGGGGGCATCAGGCAAGCCATCGACCTGCACGTCGCGCACGAAGGCGGTGGCGTCCCGAACATGGTCGGCGAGGTTGAAGCCCAACCACACCAACGGCAAGGCCACGATGAGTATCCAGGCCGAGGTCAGCAGGCCTGCCGCCAGTGTTTCACGCCCACCCAGTGCGCGTGTCAGCAGGCGCATCAGCGGCCAGCTGGCAAACGCCAGGATAGCCCCCCACAACAACGCGGAAATGAAAGGTGCCATCACCCACAACGCAGCGCCGAGCAAGGTCAGCAGGATAATCTGGATCAGCAGGCGATCATTGTTGGCCATGGTGGCGCTCATTCAACGGATCAGTTCCAGGTGCAGGCCATCGGTGGGGGCATTGCCGACTTCGAGCCGGTTGCTGCGTACACCGGCCCTGACCAGCTGCTCGCGCCAGGCCTCAGCCTGGGGACCGCTGAGGCTTGCACGCAACGTGCTGTCCAGGTTCAGGCTGCGACCCAACAAGGTCACCCAGGAAGGTTGCGGCACAGCCAGGTCGGGGTAGTCGAGCTTGCCCGTGTCGCGCATTTCGCGCAGCACCGTAGCCGGCGTAGGCATCAGTTCACCCAGCGGGCTGCTGGCGACGAACTCTTCCACGTGCAGGTAGGCGCGGCGGTTGCCGCGGGTAACGCTGTAAAGCGCTACCAGGGTGTCTGCCTCTTTGGCGGAGCGGCGCAGGAGGATGAACGCCTGCTGCTCGTCACCGCCATTGAGCCGCGCGCTGCCGAATACCTCATTGCCCCACAGGCTGGCTTCGCCACAATCGCGGCCCTGACACCAGAACAATGGGTAACCGCCATCGCGCTGCAACGCTTCGCGGGCACTGGTGAAGGCTTCACGATCCGTACGCTCGGCCGGCAGTTCGTAAGTGATGGAACTTACCTGCCCTCGGCTCTCGACCTTGTCATCCACGCGCAGACGGCCGCTGATCTTGCGTAGCGGGCCCATTGGGTAGACCCGCTCCTGCTCGACTGCCGGGCGTTGTTCGACCACTTTGGCATCCACGGGCACGGGCAGGGCGCCGGCCCACAGCAGCGGGCTTACGAGCGCCAGGCAGGCGCCGGCAGTACGAATCATGACGGGCACGCTCATCGGCGACCCGCGCGGCGGCGAGCGCCGTAATGAAGCTCCAGGATGTCTGGCAGTTGCATGGTTGTCTCCCTGTTCAACCCGCCAAGCCTCGACACTTGTCCGGCTCAAGTCAAGCAAAGCCAAAGAAGCGATTGATACAGTCTGCGACAAGGGCCGCGCCGTGTTCATCGTTCAGGTGCAGATGATGGCCACCGGGCAGCACCTGCTGTTCAAAGGGTAGCTGTTGCAGCAGCTCAGCGTGGCGCGCCAGCATGCCGTCGGCCGCCACCACCAGGCACGCCGGGCAGTTCACCCGGCGCACGTAGGCCATGGCCTGGGCATGGCTCAAGCGCACCGGCGATGGCAACGTCAGGCGGCTGTCACTGCGCCAACTGTAACCGCCAGGCACCGGCATCAGGCCGCGCTGGGCGAGCAACTCGGCAGCGTCCCGGCTGACCGCGACCATGCCCTTCATCCGCGCCTGCACGCCCTCCTCCAGGGTCTTGTAGACCGACTTGCGTTTGCCATCCAGGCGCAACTGGGCTTGCAGCGCCAACCCCAGGCGCTCGCCGGCATCCGCTTCGGCGCCGGTCGGCGGGATGACGCCGTCGATCAGCGCCAGATGGCTGACCCGCTCTGGCAGGGCGGCGGCCAGCTGCACAGAAATGATCGCCCCCAGCGAATGCCCCAACAGGGCAAACCGTTGCCAGCCCAGTTGTTCGGCAACCCGCAGTACATCATGGGCGTAGTCGGCCAGCGCATAGCCGGCGCCTGGCGGGCGGTGTTGCGAGTAACCATGCCCGGCAAGGTCCAGGGCGAGGATGCGCAGGCCTTTCAATTGCGGTGCGAGGCGGGCAAAACTGTTGGCATTGTCCAGCCAGCCATGCAGGGCGATCACCGGCAGGCCGTCTTCGGGGCCGAACAGGTGAGCAGCCAGCTCGATATGGCCCAGGCTGAGGCGGATTTCCTCCACGTGGGCACTCATGCCTGGCCCCAGCGGTCGAACAGGCCTTTGATCAGGCTGGCAGTGTCCGTCGGCCGCTCCAGGGGGAACATGTGCCCACCGGGTACGCTGTGGTACTCGCCCCTGGGCATGCCGCGCACAGCCAGCGTGTGGTGGCGACGAATCACGTTGCTGCGCTCACCCCGCACCATCGCCAGTGGCACCTGAAGCTGCCGCGCAGGGGCCGGGCTTGCGTGAGGGATGCTGCGGTAGATGCTGATTTCGGTAGCCGGATCGAAGCGCAGGCGTACCCCCTGCTCCATGTCTTGCAGGCCATGCTCGAGGTAGGCTTCCAGGCAGTCGGGGTCGAAATGCCGGAACAGCTTTTTGCTGGCGAAATAGTCCCGTGCGCTGGCGCGGTCGCTGAACGCCTCGCGCCGCCCCAGCGTGCGGCCTGCAGGGGTGATGCGGTCAATGAAGCCAAAGCGCTTGGCGGTGCGCAGCAACCACTGATCGGCGCGGGTCAGCACCGGTGAGTCAAGCATGACCACACCGCGGTAGTAAGCAGGACACCGCAGGGCTGCATGCAGGTGCAGCACGCCACCCAGCGAGTGGCCGACACCCCACACCGGCTGATCCTGCCTGGCCAGGTGGTGTAAAAGCTCATCCACCAGGCTCTGCCAGTTCTCGTTCACCGGAAAGCGGGGGTCATGGGCATGCTGGGGCAGATGCTGCACATGGTAATCCGGCGCCAGGGCCGCGAACAGCTTGCCGTAGGTGGCCGACGGAAAGCCGTTGGCATGGGCGAAGAAGATCTGCTGCGACATGGCACCTGGTCCGGTACGAGGATGATGGCCCATTGTCGGCATCCCGCGGGCGCTCGGCAACGTCCGTAAAGGTCATCGGCGAGGGCGATCAGGTCACCGGGCGCTGACGAAGCCGGGCTGCGAGTAATCGGCTGGGGCACGGCAACAGGCGCAAACGCCCGTTGCCGATCAATCAAGGCGCGTGCTGCAGGGCCTGCAGGGTCATCAGCCCCGCCAGCGGCCAGTCGCCTTCAAGCTGCGCCAGGCTGGCGGTGCTCAAAGGCGCAGGCTGTTGCGCGTGGCCATGCTCCAGCATGCCGACCAGCGCACCCACCAACGGCTGGTGGCTGACCAGCAATACGTGCTCAAGCCCCAGGCGTTCGAGTTCAGCGATCACCTCCTGCACGTTGCTGTCGGGCGTCAGCCAGGGCACGGTGCGCACCGGCTCGGCGAAACCGAGGGTGTCATGCACCAGGGCGGCCGTTTGTTGAGCACGCACGTAGGGGCTGGCAATGATGGCCTGCAACGGCTGGCCGAGCAGATGCGCAGCACTGTGCAGCACCTGCTCGCGGCCGTGGGCAGTCAGGCGCCGCTCGGCGTCGGTGTTGGCCCTGGGCTCTGCCTCACCGTGGCGCAATACCCACAGCTTCACAGTTTGGGCTCCTCATCGCGCACCGGGTGGGGTGCAGGGGCAACGGCATGCGGCGCTTCGCCTTCCGGCGCACGCGGTGTGGGCCAGTCTGCGAAAGGCCACGGCTTGCTGTCGGTATGGAAGGTGCCAAAGCGACCGATCTGCGCCAGGTACTGGCTCAGGCTGTCGCCGAAGTTCATCAGGCTGGCGCTCGGTGCGCCGTAGATCAGACGGTAGATGAGCTGCACCAGCACCAGGCCGCCGAGCAGCAGCTCGGCCAGTTGCCACACCACCAGAAACACCAGCATCCACAGCACGCGCAGGATGATCGACTCGCGCTGGGCGCGCTCAGGGGTATCGTTCATGTGTCGCTCCTTGTTCTGTTCAAAGCCGCTAAAAGCTCAGTTGAAACCGCTGATGGAAATGAAGTCGACGTCGGTCTTGGGCTCGGCGCGCATCAGGCGCTCGATCACCTGGTTCAGCGTGCGGCCTTCGAAGAGGATGGCATGCAGCCCTGCTACCAGCGGCATGTAGACCTGGACCTCTTCAGCCTTGGCCTTGAGCACCTTGAGGGTATTGACCCCTTCGGCCACCTCGCCCAGGCGACTGACCGCCTGCTCCAGCGTCAGGCCCTGGCCCAGGGCGTGACCGACCTGGTAGTTGCGGCTCTTGGGCGAAGAACAGGTGACGATCAGGTCGCCGACCCCGGCAAGGCCGAGGAAGGTCATGGGGTTGGCGCCCTGGCTCACGGCGAAACGGGTCATTTCGGCCAGCGCACGGGTAATCAGCATGCTCTTGGTGTTTTCGCCCATGCCCAGCGCCACGGCCATGCCAGCAATGATCGCATAGACGTTCTTCAGAGCCCCACCCAGCTCGACACCGAAGCGGTCGCTGCTGGCGTAGACCCGGAAGGTACTCCCGTGCAATACCGCCTGCACGCGCTGGCAGAGGTCTTCATCTTCACTGGCGACCACGGTAGCGGTGAGCGCATGCTCAGCGATCTCGCGGGCCAGGTTTGGCCCGGACAACACACCGATTCGCGCATCGGGCGCGATCTCTTCGAGGATCTGGCTCATCAGCTTGAAGCTCTGCGCTTCGATGCCTTTGGTCAGGCTGACCAGGCATTTGCCGCGCAGCAGCGCGGCATGCGGGGCCAAAACGCTGCGCAAGGCGCTGGAGGGCAGCGCGACGAAGATCAGGTCGCTGTAGTGCAACGTGGCCAGCAGGTCGTTGACCGGCTCGACGCCGTCATGCAGACGGATGCCTTTGAGGTAGCGCGGGTTCTCGCGATTGACGCGCATGGCCTCGGCCTGCTCAGGGTCACGCATCCATTGGCGTACCGGCACGCCGTTCTGCGCCAGCAGGTTCGCCACGGCGGTGCCGAAGCTGCCGCCTCCCAGAACTGCAACAGGTTGCTGTTCAGTCATATTCAATCCGTTAAAGCCATAAGTTAAGTGGCGACCGGGCCATTATACGGCAAGCTGCAAGCTGCAAGCTGCAAGACACAGCGCCCTCATTGGCCACAAGGTTTTCTTGTAGCTTGCAGCTTGCAGCCTGTGGCTGGCAAAACCCCCATGGTCAGTTAACATGCCTGTTTCAACTCTGATACAAGGCCGTATCGTGTTCCATGGCACGCCTCCCTACCCTCGCCTGTTGCTGCTGACTGCCTTGCTCGGCAGCCCGGCCGTGGCCGACGACCTGTTCATCGACAACGCCGACCTGCCACAGGTTCTGACCGCCACGCGGCTGAAACAATCCCCGGCCGCCGTGCCGGGCAGCATGACCGTGCTCGACAGCGAACTGATCCGTGCCAGCGGCGCCCGCGACATCCCCGAACTGCTGCGCCTGGTGCCGGGGATGATGATCGGCTACGGCGCCGGCAACCAGCCAACCGTCAATTACCACGGCACCAACGTCAACGAAGCCCGGCGCATGCAGGTGCTGATCGACGGCCGCTCGGTGTACCGTGCGGGCCTGGCCACGGTGGACTGGAGCGACATCCCGGTGGCGCTGGAGGACATCGAACGCATCGAGGTATTCCGCGGCCCCAACACCGTCAGCTACGGCGCCAATGCACTGATGGCGGTGGTCAACATTCTCACCCGCAATCCGGCGGACAGCCATGGCACGCGCATGAAGCTGACCCGCGGCCAGGATGGCATCGATGACTACTACCTCAGCCACGGCTTCGGCTGGGACGGCGGTGATCTGCGCCTGTCGGTGTCGGGCCAGAAAGATGACGGCTTCGATGAAAACCAGTTTGGCCAGGATTACCGCGACAGCCGCCGCCTGAACCGCTTCAACCTCAGCGTCAGCCATAGCCTCGCGACAAATCAGACCCTGGAATGGCAACTGGCAGCCAAAGAGGGCAGCAACCAGCGGCCCTATACCTACCAGCCCGTATTCCCCTTTGTCACCGAAAGCGGCAACAACGCCGACGTCAACGCCAAGGACTACGCAGGCTCCGTGCGCTGGAACATCGACTTCAACCCTGACCACAGCCTGTACGTGCAGGGCTCGGCCCAGCACTTCGACCGCCAGCAGGTCTGGCGCGCCTGCGATGCAGCGCTGTCGTTCAGCCCGGAACTGACCCGGCTGTGGCAGCTCAACCCGAATTTTGCCGAGCAGGTCGCCCGCGGCGCCAACAACCCGCCCAACAGCAGCAACCCCGAAGAGCAGGCGCTGGTCGATGCCATCAAGGACCAGTGGAACAACCAGGGCGGCAGCAACGTGGTGTGCGGCGATGTCGACCAGAGCACCCGTGAAACCCGCTACGACCTGGAAATCCAGGATACCCTGAGCCTGACCGACAACCTGCGCCTGCTCAGCGGCATGAACTACCGTTATGACCGCGCCGACTCACAGACGTATTTCGACGGCGGCCTGGACGATCAGACCTGGCGCCTCTTCGGCCAGTTGGAGTGGCGCGCGGACGATCATTGGATCCTGCAGGGCGGCGCGATGTTCGAAGACTCGCAACTGTCCGGCAGTTCGCTGTCCCCGCGCATGGCAGTCAACTACCTGATCACCCCGCGCCACGGCTTGCGTGCGGTGTACTCCGAGGCAGTGCGCTCGCCGGACATGTTCGAAAACAACGTCAACTGGAGCTACACGGTCAAGAACCTGACCCCTACTGCGTTCGGCCAGCAGAACGGCGAGTATTTCGTCAAGACCCGCGGCCCGGGCGACCTCGACCAGGAACGCATGCGTTCACGCGAGCTGGGCTACAACGGCCAGTTCACTGCTATCGACCTGAACATGGATGTGAAACTGTTCTACGACGAGATCACCGGAATGATCAGCGAGCCCCTGAGGAACAACCAGTACATCGCCAGTAACGCCAACAAGGCCCGATTCAGCGGCAGCGAGGCACAGCTGGACTGGCGCCCTACCCGGCGCGACCGCCTGCGTTTCACATATGCCTATGTCGATGCCTGGGCCAGCAACCCCGCCGACAGCGCCAACACCGCCCGCAACAGCGGCTCGGCGGGCTGGATGCGCGAATGGGGTGATGGCTGGTCCAGTGCGCTGTTCTACTACGGCGACGATGCCCTTAACCAGTATCGCTACGAGCGCCTCGACCTGCGTCTGGCCAAACGCTTTCGGATCGAGGGCAGCACCCTTGAGCTGGCTGCGTTGTGGCAGCAGCGCCTGGACGACGAGCCGACCACCACCCTCCAGAACCGCTATGACAGCCGTCACCGCCTGAGCGTCAGCGCGGAGCTGGAGTTTTGATGGCCCGCCTGCTGCGCCTGCTGGTGTTCTGCCTTTGGCCATTAGGCTCGCTGTCCGCCAGCGAAATCCTGTTGGTCGGTGGCGAGGAACAGCCCGGCATCCGTAGCTTTGTCGCGGCCCTCGAAAGCCGCCGCAACCAAGATCAGGTACGGTTTCAGACCGTCGCCGAACTGCCGCGCCCAGGCAAGCTCAAGGCCGACCTGCGCCTGGTGCTGCTTGACAGCGCCGCACTGGAGTGGCGCCTGGCCGAAAGCAAAGGGCCGGCGGCCCTGGCCATGCGCATCAGCCGCGTGCAGGCCGAGCAGCGCCTGGGAAAGTCGCGACCGGCGTACCTGACGCTGCTGTGGAGTGACCCGCCCCTGGCCCGCCAGTTGCGCCTGGCCCGCTACCTGTTGCCGCAGGCCCAACGCATCGGCGTGCTGTACGCAGAACACAGCCATTTTCTGCTTGATGAACTACGCCAGGCAGCCCGGCCACTGGGGCTGGAAATCGTCGCCCAGCAATGGCCGGACCAGCGCGACAGCCGGCCGCTGCTGGATCTGTTGGGCAATAGCGACGTGCTACTGGGCCTGGAAGACCCCGACCTTTACAACTCCAAGACCGCCAAGAACCTGCTGCTCAGCACCTACGGCCGGCAGATGGCGCTGATCGGCCCGAACGCCGGCTTTGTCCGCGCCGGTGCCCTGGCCAGTACCTACAGCGACCAGGAGGACTGGCTGGCGGTGCTCGACCAACTGCTCGACCGCCCGCCGGGGCAATGGCCGCGCAGCCTCTACCCCGCACGTTTCGGGGTCAGCGGCAACCAGCAGGTGGCTCGCGCCCTGGGCCTTGAACCGATCGATCCGAACGCCACTGCCAAGGTTTTGGCTGAAGGAGAACCCACCCCATGACTAGACGCCTGAGCTGGGATATCCACACCCGTACGCAGATCATAAGCCTGGGCCCTGCGCTGCTGCTGACATTGCTGCTGATCAGCTTCTTCACCTTCGTGCGCATCCAGGACTTGCGCCAAGAGCTCAACCATACCGGTCAGCTGATCGCCAATCAGTTGGCTCCAGCGTCCGAGTACGGTGTGATCTCGGGTAACAACGAAGTGCTCGAAGGCCTGATGCGCGCCACCCTGAGCATCCCCCACGTGCGCTTTCTGGAAGTTCAGGACAGCCGCAACCACATCCTGGTGTACGTCGAGCAGTCTGACGAGAGCGCTAACCGGGCACAACGCGTGGAGGTGTTCCAGGCGCCGATCCGGCTTCAGCAAATACGCCTGGACAACGACTTCCTGCAGCAGGGCAAAGCGCCGTCGCCGGCGATCGGGGACGATTATCTGGGGCGGGTGATCGTCGGCATGTCGGACGACGCCTTCAGCCAGCGCCAACAGGAGATCGTTATCAAGGCTGGCATCCTGGCGCTGTTCGCCCTGTTGTTCACCTTCCTGCTCGCACGGCGCCTGGCCATGAGCCTCGCAAAGCCGATCAGCGACATGGGCCATGCGGTCAAGGCCATCCAGCAAGGTGACTACAACACCCCGCTGCCGGTGGTCGACGACAGCGAGCTGGGCCACCTGGCACGCCACATCAACAACCTGGCCAGCGCACTGGAACAGGCCAGCGCCGAACAGAAGCAAGCCATTGCCCAGTTGATCCAGGCCCGCGAGGAGGCCGAGCAGGCCAACGGCGCCAAGTCGGAATTCCTCGCGATGATGAGCCACGAGCTGCGCACCCCCATGAATGGCGTGCTGGGCATGCTGCAGCTGCTCGAAACCACCCAGTTGACCAGCGAGCAGGCCGAGTACACGGCTGTGGCCAGCGAATCCACCGGGCACTTGCTCAAGGTGATCAACGACATTCTCGATTTCTCACGGATCGAACGCACCACGCTGCAACTGGAGCATATCGACTTCAATCTCGGCGAGCTGATCGCCAGCAGCGTGCAGTCCTTCCAACACAGCGCACAGCAACGGGGCCTGGATCTGCAACTGCAATTACCGGCCCAGAGCGAGCGGCTGCAGGTGGTGGGCGACCCGACGCGCATCCGCCAGATCCTCCTCAACCTGGTCGGCAATGCCCTGAAGTTCACTGAACGCGGCCAGGTGCAGGTCGAAGCGCGTTGGCAGGCGCTCGATCGTCAGACGCTGTGGTTCACGTGCAGCGTGCGCGACACAGGCATCGGCATCGACAGCGAACGCCTGGAAATGATGTTCGTCGCCTTCCAGCAGGCCGACAGCTCGATTTCCCGGCGCTATGGCGGTACTGGCCTGGGGCTGTCCATCGCTCGCACCCTTGCTGAACGCATGGGCGGCAAGCTGCGTGGCGAAAGCCACGAAGGGCTGGGTTCGACCTTCACCCTGGAAATGCCGCTAGCCCTGGCGAGCCCTGCGCCTGCGACATTGCCCGGCGCGCTGGCGGCTCACACACCGCTCGCCAAAGGCGAACGGATCCTGCTGGTGGAGGACAACCCGGTCAATCAGAGCGTCATCGAAGCCATGTTGCGCAGCTTGGGGCTGGAGGTCAGCGTGGCCCATGACGGCATCCAGGCCGTGGAAAAGGTCAGCCAGCAGCACTTTGCTGCGATCCTGATGGACTGCCGCCTGCCGCAGGTCGATGGTTATGAAGCCACCCGACGCATACGCCTGCTGCCCAACGGCGGCCAGTTGCCGATCATCGCCTTGACCGCCAACGCCCTGCAGGGTGACCGGGAACGTTGCATGGCCGCCGGCATGGACGATTACCTGAGCAAACCGTTGCGCCGCACTGACCTGCAGCAGGTGTTGCAACGCTGGTTACCCGGCCGGACAGCCGCGACTGGCGATAAATGCTAAAGTGCGGCAGTCTTAAGGACTGGACAGGACCTTCATCGGCCCTGAAAATAGACGTTTCAGTGCACACCTGTACTTCTTTCGCCAGGTGCGCTGTGACTTTCACCACAACGCAATAGTCTACCTGTAGGCTGCCGCCCGGACTGATGCCGGGTTGGCCGGGAAGATTCATCCCCTGCCACAGGGGGTTATTGAGGAGCTCGCATGACCAAACAACACGCCTTTACTCGGGAAGACCTGCTGCGCTGCAGTCGCGGTGAGCTGTTCGGCCCAGGTAATGCGCAACTGCCCGCGCCGAACATGCTGATGGTCGATCGCATCACCCATATCAGCGAAGAAGGCGGCAAGTACGGCAAAGGTGAATTGGTCGCCGAGCTGGATATCACCCCGGACCTGTGGTTCTTCGCCTGCCACTTCGAAGGCGACCCGGTAATGCCGGGCTGCCTGGGCCTTGACGCCATGTGGCAGCTGGTTGGCTTCTTCCTGGGCTGGCAGGGCCTGCCTGGCCGTGGCCGCGCCCTGGGCTCGGGTGAAGTGAAATTCTTTGGTCAGGTATTGCCTACCGCCAAGAAAGTCACCTACAACATTCACATCAAGCGCGTCCTGAAGGGCAAGCTGAACATGGCCATCGCCGATGGCTCGGTCAGCGTTGACGGCCGCGAGATCTACACTGCCGAAGCCCTGCGGGTCGGCGTGTTCACCTCCACTGACAATTTCTAAGGGTTATTCGCATGCGCCGCGTCGTTATCACTGGTCTGGGCATCGTATCGTGCCTGGGCAATGACAAAGCTACCGTCACCGAAAACCTGCGCAACAGCCGTCCGGGTATCCGTTATAACCCGGAATACAAGGAACAGGGGCTGCGTAGCCAGGTTTCCGGCTCCATCGACCTCAACCTCGAAGAACTGATCGACCGCAAGGTCTACCGCTTCGTCGGCCACGCTGCGGCGTATGCCTACCTGGCGATGCAGGACGCGATCAAGGACGCCGGCCTGACCGAAGAGCAGGTTTCCAACCCGCGTACCGGCCTGGTGGCTGGCTCCGGCGGCGCCTCGACCCTGAACCAGATGGAAGCGCTGGACACCCTGCGTGAGAAAGGCGTCAAGCGTGTCGGCCCCTACCGCGTCACCCGCACCATGGGCAGCACCGTTTCGGCGTGCCTGGCCACCCCGTTCAAGATCAAGGGCCTGAACTACTCGATCTCGTCGGCCTGCGCCACCTCGGCACACTGCATCGGCACCGCCCTGGAGCAGATCCAGTGGGGCAAGCAGGACATCGTCTTCGCCGGTGGCGGTGAAGAAGAGCACTGGAGCCAGTCGTTCCTGTTCGATGCCATGGGCGCCTTGTCGACCAAGCGCAACGATACCCCGGAACTGGCTTCGCGCGCTTACGACGCCGACCGTGATGGCTTCGTCATCGCTGGCGGTGGCGGCATGGTCGTGGTCGAGGAACTGGAACACGCCCTCGCCCGTGGCGCCAAGATCTACGCCGAAATCGTCGGCTACGGCGCGACGTCCGACGGCTACGACATGGTTGCCCCAAGCGGCGAAGGTGCCATTCGCTGCATGCAGCAGGCACTGGCCACTGTCGACACCCCGATCGACTACCTGAACACCCACGGCACCTCGACTCCGGTCGGCGACGTTGCCGAAATCAAAGGTGTTCGCGCCGTGTTCGGCGACAAGGCACCGAAGATCAGCTCGACCAAGAGCCTGTCGGGCCACTCGCTGGGTGCTGCCGGCGTCCACGAGGCGATCTACTGCCTGCTGATGATGGAGAACAACTTCATCGCCGGCTCCGCCAACATCGACGAGCTGGACCCGGAAGTCGCTGACCTGCCGATCCTGCGCAAAACCGAAGAAAACGCCAAGATCGACACGGTCATGAGCAACAGCTTCGGCTTTGGCGGCACCAACGCCACCCTGGTGCTCAAGCGCTGGACTGGCAAGTAATGCCTTGATGCGGTAAATGAAAACGCCCCGACTGGTTCGGGGCGTTTTCTTTTGTGTTTGCCTGTGCCGCGTAGCGTTCGGGCAGACCGTCAGCGAGCCTTGGGCAAGACCTCCAGGAAGTTGTCCCGCGCCACCTGCTTCGCCACCCCTTCCGGCAAGGCATCCAGAAACGGCTTGAAGCTGTGCATCTGCTCCCCCACGCTGCCAAACTTGCCCACCACATCAGACCCAAGCATGAACCGCTGCGCGAAGCGCTCGACCAGCGCCAGCCACTCCTTGCGCGGCACACCCTTGTCATCCAGCAGGTAGGGCTCGAGCACAGTCCACGACAAGTCGATGTAAAGGTTCGGGTAGTCGTTGAGCAGGCGCGTCAGCACCGGCAATAGAAAGTCCATCTGCGTCTGATGCCGATGAATCTCCATGCTCGTGCCCGCGTGCGCCCAGATGAACCGGGTATGCGGATGATTGCGCAGCGGTTCCTCGATCTCGGCCAGGTAAAGCGGGTTGCGCTCACGCTTGGAGGTGATGTTCGAATGCAACAGTACCGGCATGTCGCGTTCGGCTGCCAGGTGATAGATACGGGTCATGGCCTCGTTGTTGGCGCGCGGCGTATCACCGCTGGTCAGCGCAGTAAGGTCGTCGTGCCGGGTAAATACTTCACCTATGCCCTGCCAGAGGCCAGGGTAGAGATCGAGCATGCGCTCGATATGGCTGACCGCATTCTTGTCTACCGGATTGAAACCGGTCAGGAAAGGATGAAAACGCTTGCGCTGCTCGGCCGGCAGCTTCTGCAGCGCCGCCGCCACGTAGGTATCGGTGGCGCTGTACCAGTAAGCGTCGGCATCGTCACCGGCGTAATAGCGCGGCCGCTTGGGCTCATCCTCGTGCCATTTCTTGGCCACCGGAATGCCAGAAATCATCGAGTGGTCGACACCCGCCTGATCCATGGCCTTGATCAGGGCAGCCATACCCTCGGTCTCTTGAAAGAAGTCCACATAGTGCAGGTGGGCGTCACTGTAGCGGTAATCACGCGCCTGTGCCGCCTGGCACAACGTTGCGCTCAACAGCAGGCAGGCCAGCGCTCTGGCGATCATGGGCAGCATCCTTCTCTGTGTATGAACAGAGTAGACCTGGCGGCCAAGCCAGCGGTTCAGCCATGCACGGCAAACCGCTATGCTGGTGCTATTTCCCGCCGCCTGGAGCACAGCATGAGCAGCCCATTGGTGATCCGCCCGCGTGCCGAGTCGGTCGAGGGCCAACCGATCCTGCGCCCACTGCCGTCGGCGCAGTGCCGCAGCGTCGGCCCGTTCGTGTTCTTCGACCACATGCTCGAAACCGACTATGCGCCGGGCCACGGCATGGATATTCGCCAGCACCCGCATATCGGCCTGTCGACGCTGACCTACCTGTTCGAAGGGGCGATCCTGCACAAGGACAGCCTGGGCTCGAATCAGCGCGTGTTGCCTGGCGATGTGAGCTGGATGACGGCCGGCAGCGGCGTGGCGCATGTCGAACGCACCCCGGTCGATGCGTTGGCACACGGTTCGCGCCTGCATGGGCTGCAGGTGTGGCTGGCGTCGCCCCGCGCGCTCGAGCAAGGCGCACCGAGCTATAGCCATCACGCCGCGGCCAGCCTGCCAGTGAGCGATAACCTGGGGGTACGCATCTGCATGATTGCAGGTAGCGGTTTCTGCCTGGAATCGCCGGTGCCAGTCCTCTCCCCTACCCTTTACGCGCATGTGCAGATGCAATCGGCGACCACGCTGGTGGTACCTGATGAGCATGCGCAACGGGCGCTGTATCTGCTCGACGGCGAGCTGATGATGAATGATGAGGAAGTCGAGGCGTGCAGCTTGGTGGTGCTGCCTGAGGGCGAAGAGATTGCCTTGTATGCCGAGGGTGAATGCCAGCTGGTATTGATCGGCGGCGAGCCACTGGATGGGCCACGGCGGATGAACTGGAATTTCGTGGCCAGTGATCCGCAACTGATCGAACACGCCCGAGCGAAATGGGCTGCCGGCGATTGGCCGGTGGTGCCGGGGGAGACTTCGCGGATCGAGCTACCGCGTTAAAGTGGGGCCGCTTTGCGGCCCCACTGCACCGTCAGCGCTGGAATACTTCAGTGAGCAAATTGTGCATCGAGCGGAACGCCCGCTCCGAGGTCCTGCGGTCATACTGCATCTTGCCCGGCACATTGGCATTCGGGTCGGTGAACGAGTGCACCGCGCCGCCATAGCTCAGCAGCTGCCAATCCACCTTGGCCGCATTCATCTCTTCCTCGAAGGCCGGCAGCTGCTCCCTCGGCACCAGCGGGTCGGATGCGCCGTGCAGCACCAACACCGAGCCCTTGATGTGCTTGGCATCTTCAGGGGTCGGGGTATCCAGCGTGCCATGGAACGACACCGCAGCCTTCAGGTCTGCACCGGTACGGGCCAGCTCCAGGGCGCAGCAGCCGCCAAAGCAGAAGCCGAAGGTTGCTACCTTGCCAGGCTCGAGTAACGCCTTCGACTGTGCCAGCAGCTGCGCCAACGCCTCCTTCATGCGCTTGCGCAATTCGCCACGGTCATTCTTCAACGGCATCATCGCCGCCCCGGCTTCGTCAGCATTGGACGGACGCACCGATTGCCCGTACAGGTCGGCAATCAGCACCACATAGCCTTTTTCGGCCACTTCCTTGGCGATGCGCTCGGCACCTTCGCCAATGCCCATCCAGTTCGGCGCCATCACCAGGCCCGGTCGCCCCAGCGCACCTGGCTCATACACCAGACGGCTTTCATAGGCCTTGCCGGACAGGTGATAAACCAGCGATTCGACGATTACCTTGCTCATCAAGCACTCCTTGGGCATTCACCATTAAAAAAGCCCGCCGAAGCGGGCTTATCGATGCATCAACTCAAGCAGACAGCTCGACCAACAGCTTGTTCAGACGACGAACGTACGCCGCCGGATCCTTCAAGCTGTCACCGGCCGCCAGGGCCGCCTGATCGAAGAGGATGTGCGACAGTTCGGCAAAGCGGTCTTCACTCTGCTCGTTGTCCAGCTTTTCAATCAGCGGATGAGTCGGGTTGAATTCGAAGATCGGCTTGGAGTCCGGCACCTTCTGCCCGCTGGCTTCGAGGATCTGGCGCATCTGCAGGCCCAGGTCCTGCTCACCGATGGCCAGGATTGCCGGCGAATCGGTCAGGCGGTGCGACACACGCACTTCGGCGACGCTCTCACCCAGCGCAGATTTCAAGCGCTCGACCAGGCCTTCTTTTTCCTTGGCGACTTCTTCCTGGGCCTTCTTGTCCTCTTCGGAGTCCAGCTTGCCCAGGTCCAGGTCGCCACGCGCGACATCGACGAAGGCCTTGCCGTCGAACTCGTTGAGGTAGCTCATCAGCCACTCGTCGATGCGATCGGTCAGCAGCAGCACTTCGATGCCCTTCTTGCGGAAGACTTCCAGGTGCGGGCTGTTCTTGACCTGCGCGTACGACTCGCCGGTGAGGTAGTAGACCTTGTCCTGGCCTTCCTTGGCGCGCGCCAGGTAATCAGCCAGGGAGACGCTCTGCTCGCCGCTCTCGTCATGGGTGGAGGCAAAGCGCAGCAAGCCGGCGATCTTCTCCTTGTTGGCGAAGTCTTCGGCCGGGCCTTCCTTCAGCACCTGACCAAAGTTCTTCCAGAAGCCCTTGTACTGCTCAGGCTCGTTCTTCGCCAGCTTCTCCAGCATGTCCAGCACACGCTTGGTCAGCGCAGTTTTCATCGAATCGATGATCGGATCCTTTTGCAGGATCTCGCGGGAGACGTTCAGGGACAGGTCATTGGAGTCGACCACCCCCTTGATGAAGCGCAGGTACAGCGGCAGGAACGACTCGGCCTGGTCCATGATGAACACGCGCTGCACATACAGCTTCAAGCCGCGCGGCGCTTCACGCTGGTACAGATCGAACGGCGCGCGGGCCGGCACGTACAGCAGCGAATTGTATTCGAGCTTGCCTTCGACCTTGTTGTGGCTCCAGGCCAGCGGGTTTTCGAAGTCATGGCCGATGTGCTTGTAGAACTCCTGGTATTCCTCGTCCTTGATTTCGGTACGCGGGCGGGTCCACAGGGCACTGGCGCGGTTGACGGTTTCCCATTCTTCGGCCGGCTGCTCTTCACCTTCGGCGGCCGCCTGCTCTTTGGGCAGCTGGATCGGCAGGGCAATATGATCGGAGTACTTCTTGACCACGTTACGCAGGCGCCAGCCATCGGCGAATTCCTGCTCGTCCTTCTTCAGGTGCAGGACGATACGGGTACCGCGCTGTGGTTTTTCGACGGTGGAAACTTCGAAGTCGCCCTCGCCCTTGGACGACCAGTGCACGCCCTCGGCAGCCGGCTGGCCGGCGCGACGGCTGAACACGTCGACCTTGTCGGCCACGATGAAGGCAGAGTAGAAGCCCACACCGAACTGGCCGATCAGGTGCGAATCCTTCTTCTGGTCACCGGTGAGGTTCTTCATGAAGTCGGCCGTGCCGGACTTGGCGATGGTACCCAGGTGAGTGATCACATCTTCGCGGCTCATGCCGATGCCGTTGTCCTCGAGGGTCACGGTACCGGCGTCCTTGTCGAAACTCAGGCGGATTTTCAGGTCGGCGTCGTTTTCGAACAGCTCTGGCTTGGCCAGGGCTTCGAAACGCAGCTTGTCGGCGGCGTCGGAAGCGTTGGAAATCAGCTCACGCAGGAAGATTTCCTTGTTCGAGTACAGCGAGTGAATCATGAGGTGCAGCAGCTGCTTTACCTCGGTCTGGAAGCCCAGGGTTTCCTTTTGTGTTTCCACACTCATGGTCTTCAAAACTCCGATCTGATGGCAGTGGGCGCCGGCAGCCGAATCGGCATGCATTAACGGCGGATGTCATGCAGATGGGGGCAGCCCCGACGATTTCAAGGGCTTTTGGGGCTCAATCTTGAAATGCGCACGGGCAGTGGCGATCGGCGATTGTCGATCGCCCTGCCAGGCGGTGATCGCCACATTGGTCACCCGCCGGCCTTGGCGCCAGAGCTGGCACTGCGCGTAAGTGTCGCGAAAGAGCCCGGCGCGCAGGTAGTCGATGGAAAAATCGATGATCTTGGGGATGCTGGCGCTCTCGCTGTAGATCAGCAGATACAAGGCGGCAGAAAGCTCCATGAACCCAGCAATCACACCGCCATGGATGGCCGGCAGCAACGGGTTGCCGATGTTGTCCGGGCTGGCCGGCAAGCGGAACAGCAGGTCATCGCCCTGGCGCACACAGGTGATGCCGATCAGGCTGGCGTAGGGTATCAACGCCAGCAATGGCTGGTAATCGCCCACGGCATGCGCCGCGTTGAGCTGTCGACGTACGTCTTGTGGAATCATGCCCCGCCCTCCTTCAGCCCCTTGCCGAACCGGATGCCGCCCTTGACCTCCTGCCCCAGGCGCATGAAGGTACCGACAACCTGGCAGATCGGCTGGGCGGGGTCGTCCTGATAGGCCATGCCACGGGTGAAAATCACGTCTCGGGTGACCCGATAGCACTGGGCATGACCATAGATGGGCTTTCCCGCCTCTGCCGGATGCATGTAGTCGATACGAAGGTCCAGCGTTGGACATACTTCAAAGCTCGGCAGCACGCAAAGGGTGGCCATCCCGCAGGTGGTGTCCATCAGCGTGGTCAGGGCACCACCATGCACTGCGCCGGTCTGCGGGTTGCCGACGATGGCTGGCGACCAGGGCAAGAGCAGCGTCATGCCATCGGTGTCCGCATGCTCCACGCGCATTTGCAACACTTGACAATGTTTCAGTGCCGACAAGAAACGCTCGGCCATGGCCATCAAGCTTGAATCGGTCATCGGTACACTCCTCTTCACAGCCACTGGCGCCTGCGACATCTGCATAAGTGTGATAAAAAGTCTATCCGCGATGCGGTGTTATATATCTGTAACTGATACGGAACTATTGCCGCATGGCTGAACTCGAAGGAACAAGTCACTTATTCCACCAAGGAGAAACACCCAATGCGTAAACCATTTGCTTTTGCTCTGATGCTGGCTGCTGCCATGGGCCTGGCTGCTTGCGATAAAGCGAGCGAAGACAAAGCCCAAGACGCACAGGAACATGCCGAGCAAGCCCAGGAAAAAATGGGCGAAGCTCAGGATAAAATGAACGACGCCGCCGAGGAAAACGCCGAAGCTGCCAAAGATCAGGCTGAAGCCGAGCAGAAGGCTGCTGAAGAAGCCGCTCCGGCAACTCCGGCTACTGCACCGGCTGAGCCTGCCAAGCAGTAATCGCGACGCACAAAAAAACCCGACATTGTCGGGTTTTTTTGTGCCTGCCAGTTATAGGTTAAACGTTTCATGTGTTTGTACCGAGGCCTTCCTTGCCGGTCTCGGTAGGCGCACTTTCCGTTGGCGTGAACACCATCACTTCCAGCACATCGGAGTGGAACTCCCGGCGATACAGGATCAATACCACTCCTACACTCACGACCATGAACAACCACGGGCTGATGAACCAGGTGAGCATGGCCATGCCGAAGTAATAAGACCGCAAGCCAAAGTTGAACTGATTGGCCGCCAGCGACAACACCCTCGCCGCCCGTGAAGCGAAAGCCTTGCGCTCAAGCTCACTGACCAGCCGCTCGCCTATCATGGGCGCAGACCCCACCAGCACTGCTGCGAAGTTGTACTGGCGCATGCACCAGCTGAACGTAAAGAACGCATAGACGAAAACCATCGCCAGGCAAAGCAGCTTGATTTCCGACATGCCTTGCGAGGCCTGCTGCACCAGAGGCAGGTCGGCCAGCAGCGACAGGGCGCGGTCAGAGGCCCCCAGAACAGTCAGGATGCCGGCCAGAATGATCAGGGTACTGGAGGCAAAGAACGACGCGTTGCGCTCCAGATTGCCAATTACACTGGCATCGGCGATGCGGTTGTCGCGCAGCAGCATGCGGCGCATCCAGTCTTCCCGGTACAGATGCAGCACACTGGCCAAGCAGGCAGTGTCGCGGCCCTTCCAGATGGCATAGCGGGTATAGCCGCCCCAGCAAAGGGCGAACCAGCAGAGGGCCAACACGTTGTGAAGGTTGCTTTGGATGAAATTCATGCAGTTTTCCCGAAGGCCAGGGCAGACAAGGATAGGGACCGCATTTCGACGCTTGCAAGCACGCAAAGGCACATAGGCGCAATAAAAAACCCCGCACCCTTGTGGGTGCGGGGTTTGGTGTATCGGCCTTCGCGGGCACCCTACGGCTTGTGGCCGGTGCCAACGGCAGGCGTCAACCTATCAGGCCAGCGCTTCGCGCGGCTTGCCAAGCATGCGGTCGCACGCCACAGCCGCCATCAGTGTCACCACCGACGGCACCAGCCAGGCCAGGCCCTGATCGCTCAGCGGCAGGTGGGCCATGAAGTCCGGCAGCACGTGGGCAATGCTGCTGCCCTTGATCGCGTCAACCATGCCGAACAACAGCGACACCAGCATGACCGGCGCCAGAATACGTGTTGGCGAATTCCACAGGTCTTTGACGAAGCTCAGGCCTACCACCACGATGCACGGTGGGTAGATGGCGGTCAGCACCGGGATCGAGAACATGATCAGCTTGGTCAGACCCAGGTTGGAAATCAGCAGCGAGAAGCCCGCCAGGATCACCACCAGCGCACGGTACGACAGCGGCAGGATCTGGCTGAAGTACTCGGCGCATGCGCAAGTCAGGCCTACGGCAGTCACCAGGCAGGCCAGCGCGATCAGTACCGCCAGGAAACCGCTGCCAAGCGAACCGAAGGTGTGCTGTACGTAGGCGTGCAATACCGCTGCACCGTTGGTGGCACCAGCCGCGATATCATGGCTGCTGGCTCCCAGGCGGAACAGGCTGATGTAGACCAGCGCCAGGCCTACACCGGCAATCAGGCCGGCAATGATGGCATAGCGGGTGATCAGCTTCGGCGACTCGACACCCCGCGAGCGGATGGCATTGACGATCACGATACCGAAGACCAGCGCACCCAGGGTGTCCATGGTCAGGTAGCCATCGGAGAAGCCTTTGGAGAAGGCCGCAGCTGCATAGGCAGGCTGTGCTTCACCAATGGTGCCAGCCGGCAGCGCGAACGCCGCGATACCAAGTACCGCCAGGGCGATAATCTTCAGCGGCGCGAGGAAACGGCCCACGGTATCGAGCAACTTGCCCGGGTACATGGACACCGCCAGTACCACGATGAAGTACACCAGGCTGTAGAGGAACAACGCCAACGGGCTTTCGCCGGTGAGCGGTGCCACACCCACTTCGAACGACACGGTCGCGGTGCGCGGGGTTGCGAACAGCGGGCCGACCGACAGGTAGCATACCGCCGCCAACAGGCCACCGAAGAACTTGCCGATCGGGCTGCTGAGCGCATCCATGCCACCACCGACCTTGGCCAGTGCGACCACGGTGATGACCGGCAGGCCCACAGCCGTTACCAGGAAGCCCAGAGCGGCCATCCACACATGCGGCCCGGACTGCAGGCCGACGATGGGCGGGAAGATGATATTGCCAGCGCCCACAAAAAGCGCAAACGTCATAAAGCCAAGCGCCAGGATATCCTGGCCTTTTAAAACTTTCATTTAGGGTAGTACCACACTGCTGAAATCGGGATTCGAGAAGGGATTTCCCCTTGAGTGAGGGAAATGCTGCCCGGCTTGATAGGCCAGACCCGTTTAGCGTGTCGTTCCCTTTTGGGGTACGGGCACAAAGTGAACGCGTAGATTAACCGTTTTACCCGCTAAACGCACTGGCACAGTGCTGCTTGTCCGATGTGCGTACATGTTTGTCGTCTGGTTGACCGTGTTCGACGACAATTTATTGCTGATTCGAGCGGATGTCTGGTTGAAAATCCTGATCAGGGTGATCGAACTTTCCGAAGGTGGGGGCGCAGCCTTCACAGCCGCACAACGACAAAGGCCACCCGAAGGTGGCCTTTGTGCGCGTGGGGGTACTACATATTACTTTGTGTTACTTACTTCTTGGCTTCCCAGCCAGTCAGCTCGGCCATGGCCTTGCCGATGTCAGCCAGGGAACGCACGGTCTTCACACCAGCGTCCTGCAGGGCGGCGAACTTCTCGTCCGCAGTGCCCTTGCCGCCGGAAATGATGGCGCCAGCGTGGCCCATGCGCTTGCCCGCAGGTGCAGTAACACCAGCGATGTAGGAAACGACTGGCTTGGTCACGTGGGCCTTGATGTAGGCCGCGGCTTCTTCTTCAGCCGAACCGCCGATCTCACCGATCATGACGATCGCTTCGGTCTTCGGGTCTTCCTGGAACAGCTTCAGGATGTCGATGAAGTTCGAGCCCGGGATCGGGTCACCGCCGATGCCGACACAGGTCGACTGGCCGAAGCCGGCGTCGGTGGTCTGCTTCACAGCTTCGTAGGTCAGGGTGCCGGAGCGCGAAACGATACCGACCTTGCCTGGCAAGTGGATGTGGCCTGGCATGATGCCGATCTTGCACTCGCCCGGAGTGATGACACCTGGGCAGTTAGGGCCGATCAGGGTCACGCCCAGCTCGTCGCACTTGACCTTGGCATCCAGCATGTCCAGGGTAGGAATGCCTTCGGTGATGCAGACGATCAGCTTGATACCGCCGAAGGCAGCTTCCAGGATCGAGTCTTTGCAGAACGGAGCCGGAACGTAGATCACCGAAGCGTCAGCGCCGGTAGCTTCCACGGCTTCCTTGACGGTGTTGAACACCGGCAGGCCCAGGTGGGTGGTGCCACCCTTGCCCGGGGTAACGCCGCCGACCATCTTGGTGCCGTAGGCAATGGCCTGTTCGGAGTGGAAAGTACCCTGCGAGCCGGTGAAGCCCTGGCAGATGACTTTGGTGTCTTTATTGATCAGGACGCTCATTACTTGCCCTCCGCAGCTTTGACAACTTGTTGAGCAGCGTCGGTCAGGCTGGTTGCCGCAATGATGTTCAAACCGCTTTCTGCCAGTACTTTTGCGCCCAGTTCGGCGTTGTTGCCTTCAAGGCGAACGACGACCGGAACCTTGACGCCGACTTCCTTCACTGCACCGATGATGCCTTCGGCAATCATGTCGCAGCGAACGATGCCGCCGAAGATGTTGACCAGTACGGCCGCGACATTGCTGTCGGACAGAATGATCTTGAACGCTTCGGTAACGCGCTCTTTGGTAGCACCGCCGCCCACGTCGAGGAAGTTGGCTGGCTTGCCGCCGTGCAGGTTGACGATGTCCATGGTACCCATGGCCAGGCCGGCACCGTTGACCATGCAGCCGATGTTGCCTTCCAGGGCAACGTAGTTCAGTTCGAACTTGGCAGCGTGGGCTTCACGGGCGTCGTCCTGCGACGGGTCGTGGAAGGTCTTCAGCTTGGGCTGACGGTACATGGCGTTGGCGTCGATGTTGATCTTGGCATCGAGGCAGTGCAGGTCGCCATCGGCCTTGATCACCAGCGGGTTCACTTCCAGCAGGGCCAGATCGTGATCCTTGAACAGCTTGGCCAGGCCAACGAAGATCTTGGCGAACTGTTGAACCTGCTTGCCTTCCAGGCCCAGCTGGAATGCCAGTTCACGACCCTGGAACGGCTGAGCGCCGACCAGCGGGTCGATGGTAGCCTTGAGGATCTTCTCAGGCGTTTCGTGAGCGACTTTCTCGATGTCCACGCCACCTTCGGTGGACGCCATGAACACGATACGGCGGCTCGAACGATCCACTACAGCGCCCAGGTACAGCTCTTTGGCGATGTCAGTGCAGGATTCGACCAGAATCTTGGAGACGGGTTGACCGTTGGCATCAGTCTGGTAGGTCACCAGATTCTTGCCCAACCACTGTGCAGCGAACGCCTTGGCGTCTTCCTTGCTGCGAACCAGCTTGACGCCGCCCGCTTTACCGCGACCACCAGCGTGGACCTGGGCTTTGACAACCCACTCGGAACCGCCGATCTTGTCGCAGGCTTCTGCAGCTTGCTCAGGGGTATCGACAGCGAAACCCTTGGAAACTGGCAGGCCGTACTCAGCGAACAGCTGCTTACCCTGATACTCGTGAAGATTCATGCTTTTTACCGTCTTCGTTAGGTACTGCGCTTCGGCGCTGCGCCATTACTGGCGCCGCACCACCTGTGACCGTTGACCCCGGGTTTTCCCGTGTGATCCGGTCCGGCGGACGTTCCGCGGTGAGTCATGCACGCAAGACTCACGACGGGCAGCCCGCCGTGGTTTCTTATAATTAACGCTTCTTACGGTTGGCCACGTGAATGGCGCCGCCATTCACTGCCAGCGCTGCTTCATGCAACGCTTCGGACAGGGTTGGATGGCTGAAGACCATCATGCCCAGATCCTCGGCACTGGTGCCGAATTCCATTGCGATCGCGCCCTGCTGAACCAGTTCGGCAGCCGACGGGCCAATCACGTGTACACCCAGTACGCGGTCGGTCTTGGCATCGGCGATGACCTTGACGAAACCACCGGTGTCGTTGGCCGCCATCGCACGGCCGCTGGCCGCGAACGGGAAGGTGCCTACGTTAACCTCAACACCCTCGGCCTTCAAGGCTTGTTCGGTCTTGCCGACCCACGCGATTTCCGGGTGGGTGTAGATAACCGAAGGGATCAGGTCGTAGTTCATCTGGGCCTTGTGGCCCTTGATGCGCTCGACGACCATGATGCCCTCTTCCGAGGCCTTGTGCGCCAGCATCATGCCGCGGACAACGTCGCCGATGGCATAGACGCCCGGTACGCTGGTAGCGCAGTGGTCGTCAACGAAGATGTAGCCACGCTCGTCGATGTTCACGCCGCTGTCGGAGGCCAACAGGTCGGTGGTCACCGGGCGACGGCCGACCGCGACGATCAGCTTGTCGAAGGTGATCTTCTGCTCGCCTTCGGCGTTGGTGTAGGTCACTTCGACTTCGTTGCCGTTGACTTTCGAGCCGGTGACGCGAGCGCCCAGCTTGATGTCCAGGCCTTGCTTGGTCAGGGTCTTCTGGGCTTCTTTCGACACTGCGGTGTCAGCAGCCATCAGGAAGGTGTCCAGGGCTTCCAGGACGGTGACTTCAGCACCCAGGCGAGCCCACACCGAGCCCAGCTCCAGGCCGATCACGCCAGCACCGATCACGCCCAGACGCTTGGGAACCGATTGGAATTCCAGGGCGCCGGTGGAGTCGACGATGACGTTCTGGTCGACCGGAGCCGGCGGAATGTCGATCGGACGCGAGCCGGAGGCCAGGATCACGTTCTCGGCTTCGATGATTTCGGTGGTGCCATCAGCCTTGGTGACTTCGACTTTCTTGCCAGCCAGCAGTTTGCCGTGGCCCTGGATCGAAGTGACGCCATTGGCCTTGAACAGGGTGGCAACGCCACCGGTCAGGTTCTTGACGATGCCAGCCTTGCGACCAACCATCGCGGCCACGTCCATCTTCACTTCGCCAGTGGAGATGCCGTGGACGTTGAAGCTCTCTTTGGCTTCCTTGTACTTCCAGGAGCTGTCCAGCAGCGCCTTGGACGGAATGCAACCTACGTTCAGGCAGGTGCCACCCAGGGCCAGCTTGCCCTCGGCGTCGGTGTACTTCTCGATACAGGCAGTCTTCAGACCAAGTTGGGCAGCCTTGATGGCAGCCACATAACCGCCAGGACCTGCACCAATCACCACTACGTCGAATTTCTGGGTCATAAAAGATTCCTTTTTAGCTTCAAGCGGCAAGCTGCAAGCCGCAAGTCCAGCAGGCTTCGGCTTGAAGCTTGCGGCTTGCAGCTTACAGCTGCGCGATTAGATGTCCAGCAGCAGGCGGGACGGATCTTCCAGCAGGTTCTTGATGGTCACCAGGAAGGTTACCGCTTCCTTGCCGTCGATCAGGCGGTGATCGTACGACAGCGCCAGGTACATCATCGGGCGGATTACCACTTGGCCGTTGATGGCCATCGGACGCTGGATGATGTTGTGCATGCCGAGGATGGCGGCCTGCGGCGGGTTGACGATCGGGGTCGACATCATCGAGCCGAAGGTACCACCGTTGGTGATGGTGAAAGTGCCGCCGGTCATTTCTTCGATCGACAGCTTGCCGTCGCGGGCCTTCTTGCCGAAGGTGGCGATGCCGTTCTCGATTTCAGCCAGGCTCATCGATTCGGCGTTGCGCAGTACCGGCACCACCAGGCCACGGTCGCTGGAGACGGCAACGCCGACGTCGGCAAAACCGTGGTAGACGATGTCGTTGCCGTCGATCGAGGCGTTGACAGCAGGGAAACGCTTCAGCGCTTCGGTAGCGGCCTTGACGAAGAACGACATGAAGCCCAGGCGCACGCCGTTATGGGTCTTCTCGAACAGGTCCTTGTACTTCGAACGCAGGGCCATGACTTCGGTCATGTCGACTTCGTTGAAGGTGGTCAGCATCGCCATGTTGGACTGGGCTTCAACCAGACGCTCGGCGATCTTGGCACGCAGGCGGGTCATCGGCACACGCTTCTCGGTGCGATCGCCAGCAGCGGCCACAACCGGGGCGGCAGCGGCAGGCTTGGCAGCCGGAGCAGCGGCAGGCGCGGACTTCTTGTTGGCAACTGCAGCAACCACGTCTTCCTTGGTGACGCGGCCACCTTTGCCGGTACCGGCAACGGTAGCCAGGTCGATGCCGTTCTCTTCAGCCAGCTTGCGCGCGGCCGGAGCGGCAACCGGGTCGTCTTCGCCGGCATCGGCGGCAACGGCTGCCGGAGCAGCGGCGGCAGGAGCGGCAGCAGGCGCGGCGGCAGCAGCACCACCTTCCACGATCGAACCCAGCACTTCGTCGGACAGGACGGTATCGCCCTCGCCCTTGACGATGTCGCCCATCACGCCATCGGCGGTAGCCAGTACTTCCAGGACGACCTTGTCGGTCTCGATGTCGACGATCAGCTCGTCACGCTTGACGGCTTCGCCCGGCTTCTTGTGCCAGGTGGCAACGGTGCCATCGGCAACCGATTCCGGGAAGGTTGGGGCTTTGATCTCGATAGCCATTATCAGTGTTTCCTTAAATTCGGTTTCAGGTGCGCGAAGGCGTTAGACAGTGAAGGCGTCTTGCAGCAGTTTTTCCTGCTGTTCGGCGTGCTTCGAAGCGTAACCACAGGCTGGCGCGGCGGAAGCGTCGCGGCCGGCGTATTCCAGGACCAGCGCCTTGTTGTGGCGGCCCAGGATACGGCGCATGTGGTGCTGGCTGCTGTACCAGGCGCCCTGGTTCATCGGCTCTTCCTGACACCAGACGGCATGCTTGAGGTTGGTGTACGGCGCCAGGATGTCGACCAGGTCGTCTTCCGGGAACGGGTACAGTTGCTCGATACGCACGATTGCGATGTCTTCGCGGCCTTCGGCACGGCGTTTTTCCAGCAGGTCGTAATAGACCTTGCCACCACACAGCACCAGGCGTTCGACCTTGGCAGGATCCAGGGTGTCGATTTCCGGGATCACGGTCTGGAACGAACCTTCTGCAAGGTCCTCCAGGGTCGAGACGGCCAGCTTGTGGCGCAGCAGCGACTTCGGCGTCAGCACGATCAGCGGCTTGCGCAGCGGACGGATGACCTGACGACGCAGCAGGTGGTAGATCTGTGCCGGGGTGGTCGGTACGCAGACCTGGATGTTGTGCTCGGCGCACAGCTGCAGGTAACGCTCCAGACGCGCGGAGGAGTGCTCCGGGCCCTGCCCTTCGTAACCGTGAGGCAGCAGCATGGTCAGACCGCACAGGCGGCCCCACTTGTGCTCACCGCTGGTGATGAACTGGTCGATCACCACCTGCGCACCGTTGGCGAAGTCGCCGAACTGGGCTTCCCAGATCACCAGCGCATTCGGCGTGGTGGTCGAGTAACCGTATTCGAAGGCCAGTACCGCTTCTTCCGACAGGAAGGAGTCGTACAGGTCGAAGCGCGGCTGGCCCGGGAACAGGTTCTGCAGCGGCACGTAGGTGCTGGCGTCCTTCTGGTTGTGCAGCACCGCGTGGCGGTGCGAGAAGGTGCCACGGCCGATGTCCTGGCCGGTCATGCGGATCGGGTGACCTTCGAACTGCAGGGTGGCGTAGGCCATGGTCTCTGCGTAACCCCAGTTGATCGGCAAGCCACCGGCCTGCATCTTCTGACGGTCTTCGTAGATCTTCGACACCTGACGCTGGACGACGAAGCCTTCCGGCAGCTCGAGCAGCTTGGCCGACAGGTCCTGCAGGGTCTTGAGGTCGAAACGGGTGTCGTGACGCGCAGTCCAGGCGTGGCCCAGGTACGGACGCCAGTCGACGAACAGCTCGCGGTTCGGCTCCTTGACCAGGCTCTTGACCACGTGCAGGCCGTTGTCCAGGGCATTGCGGTACTCGTCGATCTTGGCCTGGGCGCGCTCGGCATCGATGCGACCGGCCTGGATCAGCGCCTCGGCGTACAGCTCACGGGTGGTGCGCTGCTTGCTGATCTGCTGATACATCAGCGGCTGGGTACCGTTGGGCTCGTCGGCCTCGTTGTGGCCGCGACGACGGTAGCAGACCAGGTCGATGACCACGTCACGCTTGAACTGCATGCGGTAATCGATGGCCAGCTGGGTCACGAACAGCACAGCTTCCGGGTCATCGCCGTTCACGTGCAGGATCGGCGCCTGGATCATCTTGGCAACGTCGGTGGCGTACTCGGTGGAACGCGAGTCCAGCGGGTTGCTGATGGTGAAACCAACCTGGTTGTTGATCACGATGTGCACGGTGCCGCCGGTCTTGAAACCGCGGGTCTGCGACATCTGGAAGGTTTCCATGACCACGCCCTGGCCTGCGAAGGCAGCGTCACCGTGGATCGAGATCGGCAGCACCTTGTCGCCGGCGGTATCGTTGCGGCGGTCCTGACGGGCGCGCACCGAACCTTCGACCACGGGGGAGACGATTTCCAGGTGGGACGGGTTGAACGCCATGGCCAGGTGAACTTCACCACCGGTGGTCATCACGTTCGAGGAGAAGCCCTGGTGATACTTCACGTCACCGGAGCCCAGCTCGTTCATCTTCTTGCCTTCGAACTCGTCGAACAGCTCGCGCGGGTTCTTGCCGAAGGTGTTGACCAGCACGTTCAGACGGCCGCGGTGGGCCATGCCGATCACGACTTCCTTGGTACCGTAGGAGCCGGAACGCTGGATCATTTCGTCCAGCATCGGGATCAGGCTTTCGCCACCCTCAAGGCCGAAACGCTTGGTGCCCGGGTACTTGGTGCCCAGGTACTTCTCGAGACCTTCACCGGCCGTCACGCGCTCGAGCAGGTGGGCCTGCACGTCGGCGGAGAAGTCCGGGCGGCCGCGCACGCTTTCCAGGCGCTGCTGGAACCAGCTGCGCTGCTCGGAATCGACGATATGGGTGAACTCGGCGCCAATGGTGCGACAATATGTCTTCTGGAGCGCCTCGACGATCTCGCGTAGGCTCGCTTCCTCTTTGCCGATGTACAGGTCGCCGGCACGGAAGGTCGTATCAAGATCGGCATTGGTCAAGCCGTAGTGATTGATCGACAGGTCTACGGGCGCAGGGCGCTGCCACAACCCCAAGGGGTCAAGCTTGGCAGCCTGATGGCCGCGCATACGATAGGCCTGGATCAGTCGCAGAACTTCAACCTGCTTCTTCTCGTGTTCACTGCTCACGCTCCCGGCAGATACCGGTTGGGCGCGGCGCTGGTTCTTTGCCAGCAGTACGAAATGGTCGCGGATTGTCGAGTGCGATACATCGGTAGCGGTGCTGCCGTCGGCGGGCAACTTCTGGAAGTAAGTGCGCCACTCTTCTGGCACAGCGTTAGGGTCGTGCAGGTAGAGTTCGTAGAGCTCTTCCACATATGCAGCGTTACCACCTGAAAGGTGGGCGCTTTCCCACATGCGCTGCATCACGCTTTCTTGCATGCTTGGTCACCCTCGGTTAGGGGACTGATCGGCGAGAGCCACAGCAAACCTGGAAAAGTCCGAACACAGCGACTGAACCACGCCACTTGGATCCTGCTGATTTTCCGGGTACCAGCCCGGAAAGCCCCTGCTGGTCTCATATCTTCATAGGTATCGAGCGCGGGCTTTTTGGGCCCTTGCTCAGGTTTTACCTCAGTGCGGGTTCACCACCCGCACCTCGGCTTACTGCAGTTACAACGCTTTGAATCAGGTGCCGCTTTGCAGCAGCATGTTACGTACGTGGCCGATTGCCTTGGTCGGGTTCAGACCCTTAGGGCAAACGTTGACGCAGTTCATGATCCCGCGGCAGCGGAAGACGCTGAACGGGTCATCCAGGGACGCCAGGCGCTCCTGGGTCTTGGTGTCACGGCTGTCGGCCAGGAAGCGATAGGCCTGCAGCAAGGCGGCGGGGCCCAGGAACTTGTCCGGGTTCCACCAGAACGATGGGCAGGAAGTCGAGCAGCAAGCGCACAGGATGCACTCGTACAGACCGTCCAGCTTGTCGCGATCTTCCGGCGACTGCAGACGCTCGATGGCCGGGGCCGGCGTGTCGTTCTGCAGGAATGGCTTCACCTTCTCGTACTGCTTGTAGAAGATGCTCATATCGACGACCAGGTCACGAATGACCGGCAGGCCAGGCAGCGGGCGCAGAACCAGCTTGTTGCCCTTGACCACGCCGGACAGCGGCGTGATGCAGGCCAGGCCGTTCTTGCCGTTCATGTTCATGCCATCGGAACCGCAAACGCCTTCACGGCAGGAGCGACGGTACGAGAAGCCCTCGTCCTTCTCCTTGATCAGCGCCAGCACGTCCAGCACCATCAGGTCCTTGCCGCCGGTATCGACGTCGAACGACTCCATCTTGGGCGCCGAGTCGGTATCCGGGTTGTAGCGATAAACTTCGACTTTCAACATAGCAGTCACCCTCAATAAGTCCGGACTTTTGGTTCGAAGGCTGGAACAGTCTTCGGCGCAAAGTTGACGCCACGCTTGGCCACGCGCTTCTCACCCGGGTAGTACAGGGTGTGGCACAGCCAGTTTTCGTCGTCACGGTCTTCGAAGTCTTCACGGGCGTGAGCGCCGCGGGACTCTTTACGGGCTTCGGCCGCGATGGCGGTAGCTTCGGCGACTTCCAACAGGTTCTGCAGCTCCAGCGCTTCGATACGCGCGGTGTTGAAGGCCTGGGACTTGTCGTTGATCTTCACGTTGGCGATGCGGTCACGCAGACCAGCCAGCTGCTCGATACCCTTCTGCATGTATTCGCCAGTACGGAATACACCGAAGTAGTTCTGCATGCAGCTTTGCAGCTCACGCTTGAGGCTTGCGACGTCTTCGCCAGTGGTACGCTCGTTGAGCTTGTTCAGGCGGTTCAGGGCGACGTCGACATCGGTATCGCTGGCATCGCGGTACTCGACGCCTTCGCTCAGCGCCTTCTCCAGGTGCAGGCCGGCGGCGCGGCCGAATACGACCAGGTCGAGCAGCGAGTTACCGCCCAGGCGGTTGGCACCGTGAACCGATACGCACGCCACTTCACCCACGGCGAACAAGCCCGGAATGATGTGGTCCTTGCCTTCGGCGTCCATGGTGATGGCCTGGCCATGAATGTTGGTGGCAACACCACCCATCATGTAGTGGCAGGTCGGCACGACCGGCACCGGCGCTACAACCGGGTCGACGTGAGCGAAGGTCTTGGACAGTTCGCAGATGCCTGGCAGGCGGCTGTGCAGCACTTCCTCGCCCAGGTGGTCCAGCTTCAGCAGTACGTGGTCCTTGTTCGGGCCCACACCGTTGCCAGCGATGATCTCTTTGACCATGGAACGGGCGACCACGTCGCGGCCGGCCAGGTCTTTGGCGTTCGGAGCATAACGCTCCATGAAACGCTCGCCGTGGGCGTTGATCAGGTAGCCACCCTCACCGCGGCAACCCTCGGTGACCAGTACACCAGCGCCGGCGATGCCGGTCGGGTGGAACTGCCACATTTCGATGTCCTGCACCGGCACACCGGCACGCAGGGCCATGCCGACGCCGTCACCGGTGTTGATCAGGGCGTTGGTGGTCGAGGCGTAGATACGGCCCGCACCGCCAGTGGCCAATACGGTGGCCTTGGACTTGATGTACAGGGTTTCGCCGGTTTCGATGCAGATCGCGATCACACCCACGAACGCGCCGTCCTGGTTTTTCACCAGATCGACAGCGTAGTACTCGTTCAGGAAGGTGGTGCCCGCTTTCAGGTTGCCCTGATAGAGGGTGTGCAGCAGTGCGTGGCCGGTACGGTCGGAAGCAGCACAGGTACGTGCAGCCTGGCCGCCCTTGCCGAAGTCCTTGGACTGGCCGCCGAACGGACGCTGATAGATACGACCGGTTTCGGTACGCGAGAACGGCAGGCCCATGTGGTCCAGCTCGAAGACCGCAGCAGGGCCTTCCTGACACATGTATTCGATAGCGTCCTGGTCACCGATGTAGTCGGAACCTTTGACGGTATCGTACATGTGCCAGCGCCAGTCGTCGTTCGGGTCGGCCGAAGCGATGGCGCAGGTGATGCCGCCCTGGGCGGAAACAGTGTGCGAACGGGTCGGGAAGACCTTGGTGACCACGGCAGTCTTGTGACCGCCCTGGGCCAGCTGCAGCGCTGCGCGCATGCCGGCGCCGCCGCCACCGATGATGATGGCGTCGAAGGAAATGGTTGGAATGCTAGCCATGGATCAGATACCCCAGAGAATCTGCACACCCCAGACGAAGTAAGCGAACATCGCAACGCCGCATACCGCCTGGAACAGGAAACGAATCGCAGTTGCCGACTTGCCGAACGACATTGGCGTCAGGTAGTCGGTTGCAATGGTCCACATGCCGACCCAGGCGTGAGCGCCCAGGGCAACGAGGGCCAGCAGACTGAAGATCCGCATCGCGTTATTGGAGAACAGACCATGCCACTGGGTGTAGTCGATGCCTGGGTGGGCGACCACGTAGCCGATCAGGAAGAGAAAGTAAGCCGCGAGAACGACCGCCGAGACGCGCTGCGCCATCCAGTCATAGAGGCCCGAACGCGACAGGTTCGTGACATTGGTTACCATACCCAAACTCCCACCAGAACGATCAGCACCACGGAGATGACGATCACGATTTTCGAGCCCAGCTTGCCGCCTTCCAGCGTCTCACCGATACCCATGTCCATGATCAGGTGACGCACACCTGCCACGAGGTGATAAAGCAGGGCGGATAGCAGGCCCCAGGTCACGAACTTGGCCAGCGGGCTGGTCAGACACGCCTTCACCTCACCGAAGCCTTCCTCGGAACCCAGCGACTTGCCCAGTGCATAAAGCATGATGGCAAGGCCGAGGAACAGGATGACGCCGGAGATACGGTGCAGGATGGACGTGTACGCTGTGACAGGGAGCTTGATGGTCCTTAGGTCTAGGTTTACAGGTCGTTGGCTTTTCACGGCTTTTTTCACACTGAAGAGCCCCTAGCGAATCAGGGCAAAGTTGTTGGTAAGTGTACTGGTCAGGTACCCACCACCCAGGGAACGGCGACCCCCAGCAGTTCGGGCTTGCAAGCCCCTGGCGGTCGGGTGCCGAGTATAGACAGTTAGGCTGCTTATGACAACGTGACGGGGTAGCCCAAATAGCGCATTGCCTTTAGCGAGCAAAAGGCGTAAATGGGCGAGAATTTCTTGAAAAATCAGGCCTCAGAGCGGGTTTCAACCAGCCTTTAGGCAAATTGACATTCGAATTTACTTCTCTATAGTGGTGCGGGCCCTGCGTGGGGGGTCTGTCTGATGATTTCAAGCATTAATAGGAGGCCACATGGCTGACAAAAAAGCGCAGTTGGTCATCGAGGGCGCTGCCCCCGTCGAGCTGCCCATTTTAACCGGCACCGTTGGTCCTGATGTAATCGACGTCCGCGGGTTGGGGGCCACTGGTCACTTCACCTTCGACCCAGGTTTCATGGCGACCGCTTCGTGCGAGTCGAAGATCACCTACATCGACGGCGACAAGGGCGTGCTGCTGCACCGCGGCTACCCCATCGAACAGCTCGCCGAGCAATCGGACTACCTGGAAACCTGCTACCTGCTGCTCAACGGCGAACTGCCCAATGCCGAGCAGAAGGCCCAGTTCGTCAGCACCGTCAAGAACCACACCATGGTTCATGAGCAGCTGAAGACCTTCTTCAACGGTTTCCGCCGCGACGCCCACCCGATGGCCGTAATGTGCGGCGTAGTCGGCGCCCTGTCGGCGTTCTACCACGACTCGCTGGACATCAATAACCCGCAACACCGCGAAATTTCCGCGGTGCGCCTGGTCGCCAAGATGCCGACCCTGGCCGCGATGGTTTACAAGTACTCCATGGGCCAGCCCATGATGTACCCGCGCAACGACCTGTCGTACGCGGAAAACTTCCTGCACATGATGTTCAACACCCCGTGTGAGATCAAACCGATCAGCCCGGTGCTGGCCAAGGCAATGGACAAGATCTTCATCCTCCATGCCGATCACGAGCAGAACGCCTCCACCTCCACCGTCCGCCTGGCCGGCTCTTCGGGTGCCAACCCGTTCGCCTGTATCGCCGCCGGTATCGCCGCACTGTGGGGCCCTGCCCACGGCGGTGCGAACGAAGCCGTGCTGACCATGCTCGATGAAATTGGCGATGTCTCGAACATCGACAAGTACATTGCCAAGGCCAAGGACAAGAACGACCCGTTCAAGCTGATGGGCTTCGGTCACCGCGTGTACAAGAACCGCGACCCGCGCGCCACCGTGATGAAGAAAACCTGCGACGAAGTCCTGGGCGAACTCGGCATCAAGAACGACCCGCAGCTGGAACTGGCGATGCGCCTGGAAGAGATCGCGCTCACCGATCCGTACTTCATCGAGCGCTCGCTGTACCCGAACGTCGACTTCTACTCGGGCATCATCCTGAAGGCGATCGGCATCCCGACCAGCATGTTCACCGTGATCTTCGCCCTGGCACGTACCGTGGGCTGGATCTCGCACTGGAAAGAAATGCTCTCCAGCCCGTACAAGATTGGCCGCCCGCGCCAGCTGTACACCGGCGAACTGCCGCGTGACATCGTTGAGCTGAAGGACCGCAAGTAAGCTTTTGAAGCCGAACGCAAAAGGCTGCCCTCGGGCAGCCTTTTTCATTGCTTTGCCCCTGCCCTGGCTTCAGTTCTTCTCTGCCCGCTCACGCAAGCTTTTCAGGGTATTGAACGGCGCATCCACTACAAACTTGTTGGCTACCATCGCGGGCACACTGCCACCCGGCTCGGTATGCACCTGATAGGTCACTTCTGTACTCTCCCCTTTGGGCACCAACTTCCAGAAGCCTTCAACTTTCGCCACCCGAACATACCCCTTCTCTTCGGGCATATAGGTCGGCTCTTCCTTGAGGTTACGCGTCAGGCTGCCATCAGCGTTTTTGACGGTGGTGACATGCAACACCGAATCGCGCGGCGTTACCGGCCACGGCGTATTGAACTGGGTGTAGGTCCAGCTCTGGTCACCTTCGTGCTTGAGCAACTTCTGCGACTTGCACTCATGTATCCAGGTGCACGCCCCTGCCACGTCTTCCTGCAGAGCCTGCACCCTGGCCAACGGCGCCTTGATCAGGGTCACACCACGGTAGGCCTTGTACTTGGACCCCGGCACTTCACTGAGAGAGACCTTGATCCCCTCCTCGTCCTTGGCCACTTGCCAGCTCTCGGCCCAGGCGGCCGGCGCCATCAGCAAGCCCACGCCACACAGCAGTGCAATACGCTTGAACGATCTCATCATCTTTATCCTTGTTGTCGAAGATCCAGCCTTGTCACGCCGCCGTCATCTGCTCCCACCAACCGAGAATCCTGATTGCCTCGTCGCGATCATTGCCGCACACCTCGATATCCGCCTTGAACCCACCACAGACCGCCGGCCGCTCGGGCTTGCCGAACAGGTCGCAGAGGTTGTCGGCGGTCAGGTGCAGGCAGCGCATGCCAGCCGGCTTGCCGTCTGGCATGCGCGGCATTGCGGAAGTGATGGACGGGGCGATGCAGCAGGCACCGCAACCCTCACGGCATTTCATAAAATCAGGACCCCCTGAAACAAAACGGGACGAACGTCCCCGAATACTAACCGCTCAAACATACGTTTGAAATTGCTGGCCCGATGAAATCTGCAGTGACCCGGCAGTCAGTTCGCCCAGGCTATTGGCGGAACTCAAACTCGATCGCCGCCCCTTCCACATCACGCCGGCTGTCATTGCGCAACTGCAGCTGCATCTCGTTGCTGATCAAGCGACCATTGAGCTGGAACGGGCTGTCACCGGCGTGCGGTTTGTCCGTAAACATGGCCGGCAGCAAGGGTTTTCGGCGCACGGCCGAACTGCCGACGCTGGGCTCAAGCTGGTTGACCATCTCGGCAGGCAGGCTCAGATCCAGGTGCGCCGCGGGCAATTGCTGGGTTGCCGCCTTGCTGGCTGGCTTGTGCGCAGGCGACGCCTTGGCGTTGTCCGCTTTGGCAGGCTGCGCAGCGTGGGCCACACCAGAGGTCAAACACACTGACATGAGGCAAAAAACCAGGGCAATACGACGCAACAGTTTCATGGACATCGATAGGCAGGCTTCAAGAGTGCGTATGCTCTCTGTTCCGCCTGCGCCTGGCAAGCCTTACAAAAGCGCAGTTACAGACTCCCTGCACAATTGCTGGGCCAGCATGCCCAGCGTCATCACCGCCCGTTCGGCTTCCTTGTTCCATGGAATACCGCAGTTGAGACGGATGCAGTGGTTGAACTGCTCGGTATTACTGAAGATAAGCCCAGGGGCGATACTGATCCCCTGCTCCAGCGCACGCACATGCAGCTCTTGAGTGTTGACCCGCCCCGGCAGGCTGACCCACAGAATGAAGCCGCCCGTGGGCCGGGTCATCTGCGTACCCTCGGGAAAGTGCTGTTGCACAGCCAACTGGTAGGCACTGAGGTTCTTGCGGTACTCCTGGCGGATATACCGCAGGTGGCGATCATAACCGCCGTTCTCCAGGTAAGCCGCCACCCCCATCTGCGTGACACTGCAGGCCGAGTGGGTGGTGAAGGTCTGCAGCCGCTGGATTTCGTCCTGGTATCGCCCCGCCACCATCCAGCCAACGCGCACGCCAGGTGACAATGTCTTGGAAAAGCTCGAGCAGTAGATCACACGGTCCAGCCGGTCGAATGCCTTGAGCGCTTTGGTCTTGCCCTGCTCGAACATCAACTCGCCATAGATGTCGTCTTCGACGATCTGGATGTCGAAGTCCGAAGCCAGGCGCAACAACTGCTTCTGCCGCTCTTCGGGGATAGTGCCGCCCAGCGGGTTGCTAAGGCGTGTGGTCAGTACCAGCGCCTTGATCGACCATTGATTGGCCGCCAGTTGCAGCGCTTCCAGACTGATGCCAGTGGACGGGTCGCTGGGAATCTCGATCACCTTCAGCCCTAGCAAATCAGCCAGCTGCAGCAGGCCGTAATAGGTGGGTGACTCCGCAGCAATCAGATCCCCCGGGCGGGTCAGCACGCGCAGTGACATTTGCAGGGCATCGACACAGCCATGGGTGACGATCACCTCACTGGGATCGACCAGCACGCCAGCATCACGCATGCGGATCGCGATCTGCCGACGCAACGGCTCGAAGCCCGGGCTGAACATGTAGCTGAAAGCACGCGGGCTGTGAAAGCGCGTGACCTTGGCAATCTGCTGATGCAAGGCACGCACTGGCAGGTAGTCGACATGGGGAACGGCGGCACCGAACGCAAACACGCCGTCACGACGGGCCTCGGTCAGCACCTGCTGGATGATGCTTGCGCGGGTGACCAGGCCGGGGCGCTCGACCCTGGCAATGTCAGGTGTCTGTGCAGTCAACGCCGGGGTCTGGTGCACGTAGTAGCCCGACTGCGGCCGGGCGCGGATCAGCCCCTGGTCTTCGAGATTGGCATAGGCCTGCAGTACCGTGGCATGGCTGACGTTGAGCTGGGCGCTCATCTTGCGCACGGACGGCACGCGCTCGCCTGGCTGATAGACACCACGGCGGATGTCATCGGCCAGTTGCTGGGCGATACGCTGATACAGCAGCAGGTTGGTCATGGCGATATCTCGACGCGCGGACGGCTCATTGTTCTTGTACGACTCACTTACGGTAGAGGATACCGTAACAGTTGCAAAGTGTACTGGGACAGATTGCACAATAGTCGACATTACAGTGGCGTGGCCGCTATCGAAAGAGTTAACCAGCGCGCCTCTTCTCAAGCCGCGAAGAGGCGCCAGCGGTCAGCGTGCCGGAGCAAGCCTGCCCTTGTCATCGGAGAAGACGATCTCCACCCGGCGGTTCTGCGCCCTGCCCCGCTCCGAGGCATTGGCCTCGATCGGGTACTGATCGCCATACCCTTCAACCTGCAGACGCTTTTCGTCGACACCCAGGTCGACCAGCATGTCGGCCACTGCCTGCGCCCGGTCGCGCGACAGCTTGAGGTTATCTTCCGGCGCGCCGGTGTTGTCGGCATAGCCCTCGATCCGCACCACCCTGCGCGGGTTGAGCTGAAGGAACTGGACCAGCTTGAGCACCGTGCGACTGGCCGAATTCTTGAGGTCCGCACGACCTGTGTCGAACAGCACATCACCCAAGGTCATCACCAGCCCGCGATCGGCCTGCTGCGAGGCCAGCGCCGCAATCTGCGCTTCCACCCATTCACCCTGCTGCTGCACGCTGGCCAGCTTGGCCTCGCGCAGGGCCAGCTGCAGGCGCTGACGCTCAAGGTCGAGCTTGGCCAGACGCTCCTGACTCAGCGCCAACTTCGCGTGCTCACCGGCGATTTCGCTGTAACGTTGGCTCAGATACGCATAGTGGCGCACGTCGCTGCCGGTGCCGATGTAGCTGGACAAGCGCTCGGCGCGGGCCAGCGACTCACCGGCGCGGATCACATCACGCGGTGCGCTGCGCAGCACAGCGGAATCATCCTTGACCTTCTGGAAGGCCGCCGAGGCATCGTCCAGCGCCGCTGCACTGCGCTGACTGGCGCACCCCTGCAGCCCGCCAGCCAGCGCCAGCAATGCCAGCGCCACCATGGGTTTGAAGCCCTTCATGGCTGCACCTCCAGCTGCTTGCGCAAGCGCTTGACCCGCGACTGCAATACGCCGAGCTGCTCCTCACTCTTCTGGTTCAGTACGCGCGCCTCGGCCAGGCGGGCATCGAGTTCGGCCTGCTCGGCACGCATGCGGGCGTCGCGGTAGTCCTCGGTCAGCATGTCGCTCTTGGCGCGGGCGAGCTTGTCTTCGGCAAGCTTCAACACCTCGACCTGGTCGGTGGCACCGACCGCTTTTGCCTGTTCCAGCGCCTGCTCGGAAATACGCATCTGTTCATTGGGCGCCGGGTCGTTGGCGCAGCCGGCCAGGCCGAGCATGGCCACGGCAAGGATCAGTGATTGGGTTCTCACGCACTCTTCCTACTGTTTGGGGGCGTCCGCCTGCACATCCATCTGCGCTTTCCAGCGCTCGACATTACGTTGCAGCACGGCTTCAGACGCACCAGAGATCGGCAATTCTGTCAGCTTTTTTGCCAGTTGCCCACGCAACCAAGTGTCATTGCATGCCGAGTTGTGCGACACAGCCAGGTACAACCCTGGCCGGTCGACCGGCAGGCCGCGAGCGATCAGGTCATTGCTCATGCCCAGGCTTTGGGTCATGGCCATGCCCGAGTAACGCCCAGCCAGCACGTAGTCCACCTGGCCCAGCACCAGCTTCTGGAAGGCCTGGGTCAGGTTCTGCGCCGGTACCAGCTTCAACTGCGCCCTGGCAAATGCACTGAAAGCCGGGGTCAGGCGGGCACGCTCCGACAGGCTACCCTGGTAATGGGCCAGATCCGCCGGGCCGTTGAATTCCACGTCGGCGTCATGGCGCGTCCAGACCAGGTATTCATTGAGCTGCAAGGGCGGGTGGATGTAATCCAGTGCGGTCAACTGCTCCACCTGCAGGGGGGTGTCGAGCAACAGATCCATGCGCCCACTGCGCACCTCTTCCAGCGCCTGATCGCGCCTGCCGGCATTGAGGACTTCCACTTTCAGCCCCAGCTCCCCGGCCACCTTGCGCAACAGATCGACGTTGGCGCCAATCAGGTGTTTCGGGTCTTTCGGGTCTTGCCAGGAGTAAGGTGGAGCATCCGGGCTGCCAGTCGCCACCAGACGCTCACACTTGCCAGCCGCCATCGCCAGCGGTGAAAGCATCGCCATCGTGCACACCAGCACCTTGCCTGCTTCACGAAACGCCATCCTTCACTCCTTGCCCGCATAAAAAAACCCGGCCCTCGTTACAAGGGCCGGGCTTCTTTATAAGTGAAGCAGGCGGATCAGACCAGCTTTTCCAGCTCCGGAACCGCTTCGAACAGGTCAGCGACCAGGCCGTAGTCGGCCACCTGGAAGATCGGCGCTTCTTCGTCCTTGTTGATCGCAACGATCACTTTGGAGTCCTTCATGCCGGCCAGGTGCTGAATCGCGCCAGAGATACCGACGGCGATGTACAGCTGCGGGGCAACGATCTTGCCGGTCTGGCCGACCTGCATGTCGTTGGGTACGAAGCCTGCGTCGACCGCAGCGCGCGAGGCACCCACGGCAGCGCCGAGCTTGTCGGCCAGGCTGTACAGGTGCTTGAAGTTGTCACCGTTGCCCATGCCGCGGCCACCGGAAACGACGATCTTGGCAGCGGTCAGCTCTGGACGGTCGGACTTGGCCAGTTCTTCGCCAACGAAGGCGGAGATACCGGCATCGTGCGCGGCGCCTACCGCTTCAACGGCAGCGGAGCCACCTTCGGCGGCCACAGCATCGAAGCCGGTGGTACGCACGGTGATCACCTTCACAGCAGCGCTCGATTGCACGGTGGCAATGGCGTTACCGGCATAGATCGGGCGCTTGAAGGTGTCGGCGGATTCAACCGAAATGATCTCGGAGATCTGATCGACGTCCAGCAGCGCGGCAACGCGCGGCAGGATGTTCTTACCGTTGGTGGTGGCCGGGGCCAGCACGTGGCTGTAACCCGTGGCCAGCTCGACGATCAACGGCGCGACGTTTTCGGGCAAGACGTGGGCGTAGGCTGCGTTGTCGGCAACCAGTACCTTGCCAACGCCAGCGATCTTGGCAGCGGATTCGGCAACGCCACCGACGTTCTGGCCAGCGACCAGCACGTGCACATCACCACCGATCTTGGCGGCTGCGGCGACAGTGTTCAGGGTGGACGGGGCTACGGCACCGTTCTCGTATTCAGCGACAACCAGGATAGTCATTTAGATTACCTTCGCTTCGTTCTTCAGCTTCTCGACCAGTTCGGCCACCGACTTGACCTTGATACCCGCGCTGCGAGCAGCTGGCGCTTCGACTTTCAAGGTCTTGTTGGTGGAGGCGAGCGATACGCCCAGCGCGTCTGGAGTCAGGGTCTCCAGCGGCTTCTTCTTGGCCTTCATGATGTTCGGCAGCGACGCATAGCGCGGCTCGTTCAGGCGCAGGTCGGTGGTGACGATCGCTGGCAGGTTCAGCGATACGGTCTGCAGGCCGCCATCGATTTCACGGGTGACGTTCAGCTTGTCGCCAGCCAGTTCAACCTTGGAGGCGAAGGTGCCCTGGGCGTAGCCAGTCAGCGCCGCCAGCATCTGGCCGGTCTGGTTGTTGTCGCTGTCGATGGCCTGCTTGCCAAGGATCACCAGCTGCGGCTGTTCTTTATCGACAACGGCTTTGAGCGCCTTGGCCACGGCCAGGGAGTTCAGTTCGTCAGCCGCTTCGACCAGGATGGCACGATCGGCACCCAGGGCCAGGGCAGTACGCAACTGCTCCTGAGCAGTGGTCGGGCCGACGGAGACGACGACGATCTCGCTTGCCACGCCCTTCTCTTTCAGGCGCACGGCTTCTTCCACGGCGATTTCGCAGAAGGGGTTCATGGACATCTTGACGTTTGCAAGGTCGACGCCGGAGTTGTCCGCTTTGACGCGAACCTTGACGTTGTAGTCGACCACTCGTTTGACAGCTACAAGAACCTTCATGGATTCCTCGTTACTCTCCGGTGAATAGATAGTCGCCTGGGGCTAAGCCCTGCGATGCGCGTGGGTACAAGGGCACCTCTGAAAACGATGCGCGAGGTGCAATCTTCACGGTGACCCATCAGTCCTGTTGAGACTCTTGCGGCAAATACCCGCGGGTCATTTCCTGTGGTGGCGTGTAAACTCCACTACAAACCGTGTTCTGGCCCGAAAGCCTTACCCCACACCTGGTCTTTAGAGGTGTACCTGCGCCCGGCGATAAGCCTACGGCGAACGTAAAACCGCTCGTATCTTGACCGCAACACCCAATCCGGTCAATACGGCAAATCGGTCACCCTCCAGCCGCGTTCCTTTGATTTTACTGGCCTGCGGCAAATTCAAACAAACGTTTGTATTGGACCCGCCAAGTGGTGTAGATATAATGCGCGGCCAAGACAAAACGGTGTAGTCCATCCTTTGTGCCGCTACAGCTCCGCTCCCGTGAAGCGCGGCGCGCATGATCACGCCACACCCATAAGACAAAGCAACAGCACGAGCCTTGATGAGTAGGAGAGAACCAGTGGAACGCGAATACATGGAATTCGACGTGGTCATCGTCGGCGCTGGCCCGGCAGGCCTGTCAGCCGCCTGCCGCCTGAAGCAGAAGGCCGCCGAAGCCGGTAGCGAGATCAGCGTCTGCGTGGTCGAGAAAGGCTCCGAAGTCGGCGCCCACATCCTCTCCGGTGCAGTGTTCGAGCCCCGCGCCCTGAACGAGCTGTTCCCCGACTGGAAAGCACTCGGCGCACCGCTCAACACCGAGGTCAAGCGCGACGACATCTACGTGCTCAAGGACGCCGGCAACTCGACCAAGGTCCCTGACCTGTTCGTGCCCAAGACCATGCACAACCAGGGCAACTACATCATCTCGCTGGGCAACCTGTGCCGCTGGCTGGCCCAGCAGGCCGAGAACCTGGGCGTGGAAATCTACCCCGGCTTCGCCGCCCAGGAAGCGCTGCTCGATGAAAACGGCGTTGTCCGCGGTATCGTCACCGGTGACCTCGGTGTCGACCGCGAGGGTAACCCGAAGGACGGCCTGTACACCCCGGGCATGGAACTGCGCGCCAAGTACACCCTGTTCGCCGAAGGTTGCCGCGGCCATATCGGCAAGCAACTGATCAAGCGCTTCAACCTCGACAGCGAGTCCGACGTCCAGCACTACGGCATCGGCCTGAAGGAAATCTGGGAAATCGACCCGGCCAAGCACGAACAAGGCCTGGTGGTACACACCGCCGGCTGGCCGCTGGACGTGATGAGTGCTGAGAACACCGGCGGCTCGTTCCTTTATCACCTGGAAAACAACCAGGTGGTGGTCGGCCTGATCGTCGACCTGTCCTACAGCAATGCTTACCTGTCGCCTTTCGACGAGTTCCAGCGCCTCAAGCACCACCCAGTGATGAAGCAGTACCTCGAAGGCGGCAAACGCATCAGCTACGGCGCCCGCGCCATCTGCAAGGGCGGCCTTAACTCGCTGCCCAAGATGGTGTTCAACGGTGGCGCCCTGATCGGTTGCGACCTGGGCACCCTGAACTTCGCCAAGATCAAAGGCAGCCACACCGCCATGAAGTCCGGCATGCTCGCGGCCGAAGCGGTGGCCGATGCGCTGATCGCTGGCAGCGAAGGCGGCGATGCGCTTACTACCTATGTCGACGCCTTCAAAGCCAGCTGGCTGCATGAAGAACTGTTCGCCAGCCGCAACTTCGGCCCGGCGCTGCACAAGTTCGGCCCGATCTTCGGTGGTGCGTTCAACTACATCGACCAGAACTGGTTCGGTGGCAAGCTGCCGTTCACCCTGCACGACACCAAGCCGGACTACGCCTGCCTCAAGCTTGCGGCCGACTCGAAAAAGATCGACTACCCCAAACCAGACGGCAAGCTCAGCTTCGACAAGCTCAGCTCGGTGTTCCTCTCCAGCACCAACCACGAAGAGGAACAACCCTGCCACCTGAAGCTGACCGACCCGAGCATCCCGATCGCCAGCAACCTGCCGCTGTACGACGAGCCAGCCCAGCGTTACTGCCCGGCGGGCGTGTACGAAGTGGTCAGCCAGGAAGACGGCAGCAAGCGCTTCCAGATCAACGCGCAGAACTGCGTGCACTGCAAGACCTGCGACATCAAGGACCCGGCCCAGAACATCACCTGGGTTACCCCTGAAGGCGCCGGTGGGCCGAACTACCCGAACATGTAAGCCCGCCCTTGCAGCAAGAAAAAGCCCCCTGGCCTCACGGCCCGGGGGCTTTTTCGTTCAGGCTTGCAGCGCCCACCGGGCGTTACCCGTTCATTTGTCGACGTACATGAGCGGCATTGGCTCGGCCGCAAATGCCAAAGGTTCCCGGCGGCCAAAGTAGAGGGCAGTGAGCAGCCCCACCGCGCCCATGAGCAGGCAAAAGCCAACGCACACCCACGGGCTCCACGGCATCAACGCTATCAACGCCAACGGCGTGGTACTGGCCCACAAGGCATAAGCCACGTTGTAGGTAAAGGAAATGCCCGACACCCGGATCTGGGCCGGGAACAGCCCGACCATTACCGACGGCACCACACCCACCACACCACAGCAAAGCCCAGCCAACGCGTAAGCCAGCCACGTCATGCCCCACTGGCCCACGAGGCTCGCATACAAGGCACCGATACCCAGCGGCAGCAGCACGCTGTAGATCATCAGCGCCCGCCAGGCGCCCAGGCGATCGACCAGCAGCCCGGCGAGCACACAACCGATATTGAGAAAAACGATACCTACGCTGCTCAGGGCGAACGTGTGCGCGGCGGTCATGCCGAAGCGCTGCTGCATTACCGTCGGCGTGATCACCACCAGCACCACCACCGCCGACGTCAACACGCAGGTCACCAGCGCAGCCGGGATCAACGCCCCACGATGTTCGCCCAGCACCCGTCGCAGCGGGAACTTCACCGGCTGCTCCTTGCGCTCGCGCAAGGCCAGAAACACCGGTGTTTCACTCAGCCAACGGCGCAACCACACGCCGATCACACCAAATACCCCGCCAAGCAGGAACGGGTAACGCCAGGCGTAATCGAGGATTTCCTGGGCGGTAAACACCTGGGCCAACAGTGTCGCGGTCAGTGCCCCCAGCAAATAGCCAAAGCTCAACCCGGCCTGCAGGAAGCCCAGGGCGTAACCCCGCCGCCCTTGCGGTGCGTGTTCGGCAACGAATGTCCAGGCACTGGGCACCTCACCACCGACCGCAGCGCCCTGCAGAATGCGCAACGCCAGCAAGATCAGCGGCGCCGCGTAACCAATCTCGGCATAGGTCGGCATCACCCCGATCAGCAGGCACGGCAGCGCCATCATCAGGATGCTCAGGCTGAATACCCGCTTGCGGCCCAGGTGATCGGCGAAGTGCGCCATGACGATGCCACCCAGCGGCCGCGCCAGGTAGCCGGTGACGAAAATCCCGAAGCTTTGCAGCAGGCGCAGCCACTCAGGCATTTCGGGTGGGAAGAACAGCTGGCTGAGGGTCAGGGCGAAGAACACGAAGATGATGAAATCATAGATTTCCAGCGCGCCGCCCAGCGCCGCCAGGCCCAGGGTCCGGTGGTCGCCACGGCTGAACCGGGGCGGGCGAGCGGTATCGATGGCAGTCATGGCACAGGTCCGCAAATCGGCAAAGGGCAAGAGGATAGCAAATAGCTGCCCCCTTGCCCCGTCCGCTGCGGCTATCGGCTGAAGACCGTGTGGGCGAAGTTCCTGCGCGGGTAGGCCGGCGGGCCACTGCTGGAAAGGCCGGACGGCAAGGCCAGCTTGCCGACCACCACTGGCCCATCGATGAGCGCCATGAAGGACTCAAGGGCCTCGTTGTCCGGCACCTGCGGCAGGCTCACATTCACCGCCTGGCGCTCGGTCTGCGGCACGCTCGGGACCTTCAGATGCCGCGAGTGATACAGCAAGGCATGCTGAATCTGCGTGCTCACCCGGCAAAAGCGCGCCAGGTCGACACCTGCATGGCTGGCCAGTTCGATATTGCCCACCAGCAGGTTGAACGGCTGCAGCGCGCAGTGCACCAGGCGCTGCAGCTCGTCGAAGGAGTCCACCGGGGCAATCCGGTAATAGCCCAGGCCATTGAGCAGCCTCTCCAGCTGCAAGCGCTGGGACGGATGCTCGTCGGCGATCAGGATGCGCAGGGTCTTGTTGGTCATTGTCGGACCTGGGCAGTCAGGTGAATAGGGACACACTCCCTGACCAAACTGCGCCAGTAACAGGCAACCACCAGGGCGGCGCCTGGCGGGGTCAATCTAGATAGTTGTCTTGAAACAGTTAGAAATCAAGTTGCCAGCACACAGAATTTTCACCGGCACACCACCGGTTTTCAGGATTCCCACTGGCGCATGCGCACGCGGCAGTGCTTCATGGCGTTGACGATGTGCTTTTCCACCAGGCTGCGCGAGATGCCCAGGTGCTCGGCGATCTGCTGATGCGACAGGCCTTCGAGCTTGCGCAACAGGAAGCTGTCACGGCAGGGCTGGCTCAATTCATCGAGTGCTTTTTGCATCAGCGCCAGGCGCTGGTCCAACTGCATGTTCTGGGTGGGGGCCGGGGTGTGCCAGCGCTCGTCCAGGTCCAGCACCTCCAGCGGTTCGGACTGGCGCAGCAGGTGGCGGCGATGACGGTCGATCACAAGGTTCAGGGCCGTGCGGTAAAGGAACGCGCGCGGGTGCTCGATCTGCTGCGTACCGGTGCGTTCGAGCACCCGCAGATAGGCATCGTGAGCCACATCCTCAGCCGCCTGGCGGCTGCCCAGGCGCGCGGAGAGGAAGCTCACCAATTCGCGATAGTAATGTTCCACGACGGCACCTGGGGTACGTCCTGACAGGCTCGGACAGGGTCATGTGATATCAGCGTGGGATCTTACAAATTATAATGATTCTCAGCAACTCTCCTCCCCCAGCGCCAGCCCATCTAAATCCGCCCCGCGCGCCTTCGTTTAACTGGCACCTCCGTGCGCACCTTGACCTGGCTGCGTGTGGCCACCCTTTGGCTGGAAGCCCGCATGAGACGCATACCCAACATTCGCCGCCACCTGCTGGCTGGCAGCTTCGGCCTGCTGGCCCTTGGCAGCCTGCTGGCCTGGAAGGCGCTCCCTCTGGGTGCCGTGCCCATGAGTACCGTCGCAGTCGTCCGCGCGGACATCGAAAGCAGCGTCACCGCCCTGGGTACCCTGCAGCCACGACGGTATGTGGATGTAGGCGCGCAGGCCTCCGGGCAGATCCGCAAGCTGCACGTGGAGGCTGGCGATCAGGTGCACACGGGGCAGTTGCTGGTGGAGATCGACCCTTCTACCCAGCAGGCCAGGCTGGACGCCGGGCGGTTCTCGATCGACAACCTCAAGGCGCAACTGGCCGAGCAACGCGCCCAGTACCTGCTGGCCACGCAGCAGTACCGGCGCCAGCGCGAACTGGCTGGCGCGGGCGCCACACGCGAGGAAGACCTACAGGCGGCCGACGCCCAGCTCAAGGTCACCCAGGCCCGCATCGACATGATCCAGGCGCAGATCCGTCAGGCCCAGGCCAACCTGCGCAGCGACGAGGCTGAGCTTGGCTATACACGCATCTACGCGCCGATGGACGGTACCGTGGTAGCGGTGGATGCCCGTGAAGGCCAGACCCTCAACGCCCAGCAGCAGACGCCTCTGATTCTGCGGATCGCCAAGCTCTCGCCGATGACCGTGTGGGCCCAGGTGTCCGAAGCCGACATCGGCAAAGTCAAACCAGGAATGACCGCCTATTTCACCACCCTGGCCGGCGGCAAACGCCGCTGGAACAGCACCGTGCGGCAGATCCTGCCAATCCCGCCCAAGCCGCTGGCGCACACCAGCCAGGGCGGCGGCGGCCCTGCCAGCGCGATCGCCGGTACGACAGGCAGCCAGGTGGTGCAGTACACCGTGCTGCTCGACGTCGATAACCCCGATGGGGCGTTGATGGCCGACATGACCACCCAGGTGTTCTTCGTCGCCGGCCAGGCCAGCCAGGTACTCACCGCGCCGCTGGCGGCACTGGACGACAGCGAGGCCGATGACCTGCGCATGGCCCAGGTACTGGGCCAGGATGGCAAGGTCGAACAACGCACAGTGCGCATCGGCCTCAGCGACCGGCTGCGGGCGCAAGTGCTCGATGGCCTCAGCGAAGGCGAGCGCCTGGTCATCGGTGCGCCCCTGGCCAGCGGAGGTTGAATGGCCGTTCCCCTGATCGAACTGCGCGACATCCGCAAATCCTACGGTGGTATCGACACCCCCAAGGTCGACGTACTGCGCGGCATCAGCCTGAACATCCACCCCGGCGAGTTCATCGCCATCGTCGGTGCGTCGGGTTCGGGCAAGTCGACGCTGATGAACATCCTCGGCTGCCTCGACCGCCCCACCTCGGGCCACTACCTGTTCGCCGGCAAGGACGTTGCCCACCTGGGCAGTGACGAACTGGCCTGGCTGCGCCGCGAAGCCTTTGGTTTCGTGTTTCAGGGCTACCACCTGATCCCTTCAGGCTCAGCCCAGGAAAACGTCGAGATGCCGGCCATCTACGCCGGCACCCCGCCCGCCGAGCGCCACGCCCGCGCAGCCGCCCTGCTTGAGCGCCTTGGCCTGGCCAGCCGCACCGGCAACCGCCCGCATCAATTGTCCGGCGGCCAGCAGCAACGCGTGTCGATTGCCCGCGCGCTGATGAATGGCGGCCATATCATCCTTGCCGACGAGCCGACCGGCGCCCTGGACAGCCACAGCGGTACCGAGGTCATGGCCCTGCTGGACGAGCTGGCCAGCCAGGGCCATGTGATCATCCTGATCACCCACGACCGCGAGGTGGCGGCGCGGGCACGCCGGGTGGTGGAAATCCGGGACGGCCTGATGATCAGCGACTCGGCCTGCGACCAGCCTCCCGCTGCTGCGCAACAAGGCCTGCAGGCCGATGACCTGCGCCAGCGCCTGGACCGCGGCGCGACCGTGCGTGGCGCATGGAAAGGCGAGCTGCTCGAGGCCTTGCAGGCAGCGTGGCGGGTCATGTGGGTCAACCGGTTCCGCACCGCCCTGACGTTGCTTGGCATCGTCATTGGCGTGGCTTCGGTCGTGGTCATGCTGGCCGTGGGCGAAGGCAGCAAACGCCAGGTCATGGCTCAGATGGCCGCGTTCGGTTCCAACATCCTCTACCTCAACGGCCGCCCGCCGACGCTGCGCGAGCCAGGCGGCATCGTCACCCTCGATGACGTCGCCGCCATCGCCGAACTGCCCCAGGTTCGGCGCGTCATGCCGGTCATCGGCGGCGACCTGATGGTGCGCCACGGCAACAACAACCAGAGGTTCTACGTTGGCGGCAACAACGTCGAATTCCCCGCCATCCTCAACTGGCCGGTCGTGCAGGGCAGTTTTTTCAGCGAAGCCGACGAACGCAGTGGCGCTGCCGTGGCGGTCATCGGCCAGAAAGTCCGCGACAAACTGCTGGCACCCGGCACCGACGCGCTGGGCCAGTACCTGCTGATCGGCAACGTACCGTTCCAGGTCGTCGGCCTGCTCGCCGGCAAGGGCGCAAGTTCGGGTGACCAGAAGAGCGATGAGCGCATCGTGGTGCCCTATTCCGCCGCTTCCATGCGCCTGTTCGGCAGCCACGACCCGGAATACGTGATCATCGCCGCAGCCGACTCGGCCCGGGTCGCCGAGACCGAAACAGCGATCCACCGCCTGATGCGCAAGCGCCATCAAGGCAAGGACGATTTCGAGCTGACCAACGATGCGGCACTGATCCAGGCCGAGGCACGCACACAAAACAGCCTGTCGCTGATGCTCGGGGCGATCGCTGCGATCTCGTTGCTGGTCGGCGGTATCGGCGTGATGAACATCATGCTCATGACCGTGCGCGAGCGCACCCGTGAAATCGGTATCCGCATGGCCACCGGCGCACGCCAGCGCGACATCCTGCGCCAGTTCCTCAGCGAGGCGGTCATGCTGTCGATGGTCGGCGGGTTGACCGGCATCGTGCTGGCGCTGCTGATCGGAGGCGCGCTGATACTCGCCGAAGTCGCCGTCGCCTTCGCCCTGCCCGCCATCCTTGGCGCCTTCGGTTGCGCCGTCATCACCGGCGTGGTGTTCGGTTTCATGCCAGCACGCAAGGCCGCCCGACTCGACCCGGTCAAAGCCCTTACCAGCGAATAATCCATGACATTGCCAAGCCGCATCAGCCTGTTGACCCTGTGCCTGGGCCTCACCGCCTGCAATACACCCCCTGCGCCCTCAAGCGGCATCAGCGCACCGCAACACTGGCAAGGCGAGGCAGCTGCGCCCGTCATCGCACTGCCATCGGGGCACTGGTGGCAGGCGTTCGCCAGCAGCGAGCTGGACCAACTGGTCAGGCGCGCACAACACAACGCCCATGACCTCGCCGCTGCCGCGGCCCGCGTACGCCAGGCCCAGGCCCGCGCCGTGATCGCTGGCGCGCCGTTGCTGCCAGAGGTGCAAGGGGGCCTCGATGGCAGCCGCCAACGCCTGCTGCACGGCGAAGGGTCTGACCAGCTGGACGTCAGTAGCAGCGAACCCACCTACACAGCCTTCGGCCTGCAACTTACCGCCCGCTACGAACTCGACTTCTGGGGCGGCCTGCGCGCGGCTCGGGCGAGCGCGCTGCACGACCTCGACGCCAGCCGCTTCGAACGCCAGACAGTGGAGCTGACCCTGGTCAGTGCGGTTGCCGACAGCTACCTGCAAGGCATCGCCCTGGAAGAACAGCTGCGCATCGCACGCCTCAACCTGCGCAATGCACGTGAGGTGCTCAACCTGGTCGAAACCCGCCAGCGTGCAGGGTCCGCCACCCGCCTTGAACTGGCCCAGCAGCGTAGCCTGGTGGCGGCTCAGGAGCGCCAGGTGCCGCTGCTCGAGCAAAAGCGGCAAGACAGCCGCATCACCCTCGCCACCTTGCTCGGTGACCCGGTGCAGGCCTTGCCGGTCAGCCACCAACCGATCACCACTGTGCAGTGGCCGGCAATCGGCAGCGGCGTTCCCAGCGAACTGCTGACTCGCCGCCCCGACATCGCCGCTGCCGAAGCGCGCCTGGCCGCCGCCAACGCCAATGTGCAGGTGGCCAGGGCGGCCATGCTGCCGAAGCTGACGCTTGGCGCCAACCTTGGCACGGGCGCGAACACCTTTGCCCAGGTGCTCGACAGTTCCTACTACACACTCACCGCTGGCCTGGTCGCGCCCATCTTCAACAACGGCCGGCTGCGCGCCTCACGCGCGCTGGCCGAAGCCGAGCAGGATGAACTGCTGGAAAACTATCGCAGCAGCATCCTGGCCGGCTTTGCCGATGTTGAAAAAGCCCTCAACGCCATTGAGGGTGTGGAGCGTCAACGGCTGTGGCAGGACGAGGAAGTAGTGCAGGCACGCCTGGCTTTCGACCTGGCACAACGGCGCTATGGGGCTGGCGCCGAGACCCTGCTGACCGTGCTGGAGACCCAGCGCACGCTTTACCTGGCCCAGGACCAGCAAGCGCAGTTGCGCCTGGCCCGCCTGCAGGGCAGCGTGGCGCTCTACAAGGCGCTTGGGGGTGGCTGGCAGGTGCCGCACTGAAAAGGCCGCGCACGGCTTGCGGCCAGTTTTTTCAGCGCTGAGCCAGTTTCAGATTGCGCGCGTACCAGGGGCGTTGCGGGACTTTCGGCCGCAGCTTGGCGAACAGGTCATCGTCGCCAAAGATGATGCGCAACGCCAGCTTCATGGTCTCAGGGTCCATCTCCACACTGCGCCCAGGCCGCAGCCCCGGTACCGTCGAGCAACCGTGGGTGTCTGGCCCCAGCCACGGGTCGGCCACTTCGACCCAGCGCCCAGGCGCAAACCACGGCACACCGTTGACTTCCAGGCGCCTGACCTGGCCCGGGTGGACCCGCTCATGGGCACGGAACCAATCCTCGATACGGTCGTCGATCCAGCCGTGGAAGTGCCAGAACACCGGGTTCACATGGGATGAAAACGGGTCGCCGAGGAAGTCGTTCTCGGCCTGGAACCAACGCGCGGCAAAATCCTCCGGTTTGCGAGCGAAGGGCACTGGCAGGCCACTGGAAGGGTCGCGCGGCACCGAAGCCCAGCGCATGTGCAGCCAGTCGTGCAAACCCAGCTCCATTTCCGACCCGAACTGCCCCAGCGTAAGCGTGCTCAGGTAGTGCGGATCAGTGTACTTCGACTCCCATACCTGGAAGTTGGCATGGAACGTTTCGGGCGTCTTTATATCGCGCACCCATTGGGTGTACGCGGCATCGTCCGAAGCCAGCCAGGTAGGCGGTAGGGCATTGCCATCATGGTTGTCGAAATAGCGGGCGAAGCCGATACGGTCGCGCTCAAGCTCCGGCTGCGGCAGCGGAAAACGCGGCCAGGAGGGTAGGTCCTGGAGGGCCCGGGCAGCACCCAGCATGTGCCGGTGCATGAAGAAAAAATCCACGCCCGAACCGTTGCGGTCCTTGTGCCGGCCCCGCGCATCGCGTTCATGGCCCCGCGGCCCTGGCTGCCAGCCCAGGCCGCGCAGCGCTGCCTGTTTGTCCTCGTCCAGCTTGTGCCACTTGTCGCGCGCGGCATGCCAGAGCTGGTGGAACAACCGATGCTCCGGCGCGATCAGCCTCGCCAGCAAGGCCGGTGCCAGGGGCGCCCGTTCGCGGGCCTCGGGGAAAGGCCGCTTGAGCGCTAGAAACCGGTTGTCCTGCTCGGGCAGCGTCAATGCGCGGTTCAGCGGCAGGATGCGGCCATTGAGTGTCGCCTGACCGGCGTTGCCGAACCCGCCCCAGGCTTCGTCGAGGACCACCTGGCACTCATAGTTCGCCTGCTCCTGGCCCGGCTGCGTCGAAAACAGCCGCCAGCGCAGTGTCCCTGGCTTGTCCCCCAGCAGGTCGCCCATCACGCGATAGCGCGGCTCTTGCGGACCAAGCAGGCGCTCGGGCGTGTCCAGATAACCACGCAGGCCACGCCCACTGTGGGCAACGTCCAGCAGCAGCTCCAGCTCCCCATCAGGCAAACCGTGCAGCCCTGCGTCCCTGCCCTGCGCTGTCCAGCGCCAGCACCCGCGCAAGGTGTCGCCCAGCTGCTGCAGGGGCGCATCGGCAAGTTCGACAACGGCTTCGCCCGGGGTTTCAGGAAACTGCTCGTCGAACTGCTGGCGCTGCACGTGCCGCACATACAGCGCACCGGGCACCGCCATGCCTGTCAATGCCACACCGGCGATGAACCCGCGTCGAGAAATCGTCATTGCACTACCTGAGCATTCATTGCGGCCATGGAGCACGGCCCGTCCAAGGCTAGAACGTTGTGCAGTACACAAAATTTACCGCCGCAGGCAGACGGCCTGTGACGCAGCCAACGATAAATTTGCCCCGCCGTTGTTCGTCCACCTGATACCCAAGCCCTGCCCGCGCAGCAAACCCTGAGCCGGCAGCCGCCCCGATCACCGCGCAACGAGATGGCAATGACCAAGACCCGTTCCCGCAAAGCCCTGTACATCGGCCTGCCCCTGGCCCTGACCGTTGCCCTGGCAAGTGCCGCTGGCTACTTCTACTGGCGGCACCTGCACGCAGGCTACCCGCTCAAGATCGTGCAGCAGGCTGAGGAGCTGCACGAGCACATGCTCTCGTTCGACAGCCATATCACCGTGCCATTGAGCATGGGCAGCGAGGGGCACGAAGTGGACAAGGATGGCCCGGGCCAGTTCGACCTGGTCAAGGCCAACCGCGGCCGCCTCTCTGGTGCCGCCCTGACCGTGTTCGGCTGGCCGGAAATCTGGAACGGCCCGAACGCCCCGCACCGCCCCACCCCCGGCTTCGTCGATGCCGCCCGGCAAGAACAGGAAGGGCGCTACAAGATCATCACCGGCATGGTCCGCGACTTCCCCAACCAGGTCGGTATCGCTTACACCCCTGACGACTTCCGGCGCCTCAACGGCGAAGGCAAGTTCGCCATCTTCATCAGCATGCTCAATGCCTACCCGCTGGGCCACGACCTGTCGCAGCTTGACCTGTGGGCAGCACGTGGCATGCGCATGTTCGGCTTCAGCTACGTCGGCAACAACGACTGGGCCGATTCTTCGCGGCCGCTGCCGTTCTTCAACGACACCGCCGACGCCCTCGGCGGCCTGTCACCGCTGGGCGAGCAGGCAGTGAAACGCCTGAACGACCTGGGGGTGATCATCGATGTGTCACAGATGTCCACCTTGGCACTCGAAGATGTCGCTCGCCTGTCGCGCGCGCCAATCATCGCTTCGCACTCGGCACCGCGGGCGATGGTGGATATCCCGCGCAACCTCTCCGACAAGGAGATGCAACTGATCAAGCAGAGCGGCGGCGTGATCCAGGTGGTCGGCTTCGGTCAGTACCTAAAGCCGTTGACCCAGCCGGTGGTGGACAAGCTCGATGCCCTGCGTGCGCGCTTCGACTTGCAACCATTGCAAGGCCTGACCAATGCCCTGATGCCGGGCGACGCGGTGATCGCCATCTGGCCCGAGGCACGCTTCGGCGAGTATGCAAGCTCGCTGTACGCCATCCTCGAAGACGAACCCAAAGCAACCTTGAAACAGTATGTCGACGCCATCGACTACACCGTGAAAAAGGTGGGTATCGACCACGTCGGCATCGCCTCGGACTTCAACGATGGTGGCGGCCTGGAGGGCTGGAAGGACGTCAGCGAAATTAGCAACGTCACCGCCGAACTGCTGACCCGCGGCTACAGCGAAACGGACATTGCAAAGCTCTGGGCGGGCAATTTCCTGCGCGCCTGGGAGCAAGTCCAGAGCGCTGCCCAGCCTGTCGCCAACCGTTGAGCCGAGCCCTGCCTACCATGAGCAACCGCCGTAGTTTCCTGAAACAGGCCGGCCTGCTGGCCGCGAGCCTGCCACTGCTGCCCCAGGCCCTGGCTGGCGCCAGCACACCACTGAGCGGCCCCGACAAATGGCGCAACCTGCGCACGCTGTTCCCGCTCGACCCACAGGTCGCGCACTTCGCCAACTTCCTGGTGACCGCCCACCCGCGCCCGGTACAGGCAGCGATCGACCGCCACCGTGCCACGCTGGACCGCAACCCCGCCGCCCTGATGGACTGGGAAAGCCAGTACGAATGGCAGCGCGAGGACGAGGTGCGCGAGTGGGTCGGGCGCTACCTTGAGGTCAAGCCGCGCCAGGTGGCCCTGACCGGCAGCACCACCGAAGGCCTGGCGATGATCTATGGCGGCCTGAAGGTCGGCGCCCACCAGGAAATCCTGGTCACCGAGCACGAGCATTACTCCACCCACAAGGCGCTGGCCTTCCGCGCCCAGCGCCAGGGCACCCTGACCCGCAAGATCCGCCTGTTCGACGACCCATGGACAGTCTCCACCGACCAGGTGCTGAGCACCCTGGACAAAGCCATCCAGCCGCACACCCGCGTGCTGGGCATGACCTGGGTGCACTCCGGCAGTGGCGTCAAGCTGCCGGTGGGTGAGATCGGCGCGCTGGTGCGCCAGCACAACCGCAACCGCAGCGAAGCCGAGCGCATTCTCTATGTGGTCGACGGCGTGCACGGCTTCGGTGTGGAGAACGTGCGTTTTGCCGACTTCAACTGCGACTACTTCATCGCCGGCACCCACAAGTGGATGTTCGGCCCGCGCGGTACGGGCATCATCTGCGCAGCCTCCACCGGCATGGAGCACCTCACCCCGACCATCGCCACGTTCTCCCGCGATGAAGACTTCGCCACCATCATGACCCCTGGCGGCTACCACGCCTTCGAACACCGCTGGGCCACCAACGAGGCCTTCAAACTGCACCTGGCGCTGGGCAAGGCCGACGTGCAACAGCGCATCCACCAGCTCAACAGCCTGCTCAAGGCGCGCCTCGCCGAGCACCGTCAGGTGCAGCTGGTGACACCGCGCAGCGAGCGCTATTCGGCCGGTTTCACGTTTTTCCGCATCAAGGACCGCGACGCCGACGCCGTCGCCGCCCACCTCACCGCCAACAAGGTGATGTGCGATGCGGTGTATCGCGATGTCGGCCCGGTGATCCGCCTGGCCCCCAGCCTGCTCAATGACGAGCAGCAGATCGACCGGGCCATGGCCCTGATTACCCAACAACTCTGACAAGGCATCACCATGACCGCTTCCCTGCATCGCCTGACCCTGGCCGGCCTGCTGGCCGCCTGCAGCCTGCCGGCCCTGGCAGCACAAACCGCCGATACCCCTGGCACGGTGTTCCGTGACTGCGACAAGCTCTGCCCGGAGATGGTGGTACTGCCCGCCGGCACCTTCAACATGGGCACCCCGGCCGACGAAATGGGGCGCCAGGATGACGAAGGTCCGCAGCATGCGGTGACCTTCGCCAAGCCCTTCGCCATCAGCCGCTTCCAGGTGACCGCCGAGCAATGGGACGGCTACCTCGAGGCTACGGGCACACGCATCGCCGACGGCGACGATCGCCCTGGCCGCCGCTGCACCGCCAGCAAGCCCAGTTACAAACAGGGCCCGCAGCAACCGGCAGTGTGCATGAGCTACCACGATGTGCAGGACTACGTGGCCTGGCTGTCGAAAAAGACCGGCAAGCATTACCGCATGGTCAGCGAGGCCCAACGCGAATATGCCGCACGCGGCGCCAGCACCGGTATGTTCCCCTTCCCCATCGACCCGGACAGCACCCTGGAAATCAGCCAGCACGCCAACGTCTATGGCCCCAAGGATGGCTACAGCTATAGCTCGCCCGTGGGCAGTTACCCGGCCAACGCCTTTGGCGTGTACGACATGCACGGCAATGTCTACGAATGGGTCGCCGACTGCTACCACAACAGCTATGAAGGCGCCCCGGCCGACGGCAGTGCCTGGGGCCAGGCCAGCCGGGCCAAGGACAGCTGCAAGGTGGTAAGTATCCGCGGCAACGACTGGGGCGAGGCGCCGATCTTCTCCCGCTCCGGCAACCGCAACACCAATTTCCCGGGCCGCCTGGGTGACTGGCTGGGTGTGCGGGTGGTCCGCGACCTGTGACGGTACGCGGTTAAATTGCCCCGCGGGCCACTCGTCATAACGATGTACTTTTGCCTCTGATCCAGGAATTCAACATGACCTCCAAAACCCGCGGGGCGCTGAGCGAGCTATTCACCCTGCTCAAACCGTTCTGGCCGATCGTCACCCTGTCGGTCGTCATGGGCATGGTCGGCGGCCTGAGCGTTACCGCACTGCTGGCCACCATCAACAGTGGCCTGCACGCCGACGGCGGCCTGAGCAACAGCGTGATCCTCGGCTTCGCCGGGCTGTGTGCGCTGGCTCTGGCCAGCTCGATCTGCTCCGACATCGGCACCAACTACGTCGGCCAGCACATCATCGCCAAACTGCGCAAAGCCCTGGGCGAGAAGGTGCTGTCGGCCCCGATCGAGCAGATCGAACGTTTCCGCAGCCACCGCCTGATCCCGGTACTGACCCATGACGTCGATACCATCAGCGACTTCGCCTTCGCCTTTGCGCCCCTGGCGATCTCGCTGACCGTAACCCTTGGCTGCCTCGGCTACCTGGCCACCCTGTCACTGCCGATGTTCCTGATGATGCTGCTGGCAATCGGCATCGGCAGTGTCGTCCAGTACATCGCTCGAGGCCGTGGCATCAAAGGCTTCATGGCGGCGCGCGACGCGGAAGACCGGCTGCAGAAGCACTACCACGCCATCGCCGAGGGGGCCAAGGAGCTGCGCATCCACCGCCCGCGGCGCCAGCGCATGTTCCGCCAAGGCATCCAGGACACCGCCGACGCGATCTGCGCCACCCAGGTCCGCTCGATCAACACGTTCGTCATTGCCAAGAGCTTCGGCTCCATGCTGTTCTTCGTGGTCATCGGCCTGGGCCTGACCCTGCAGTTCCTCTGGCCAAGCGCCGACCCCAAGGCCATCAGCGGCTTCGTGCTGGTGCTGCTGTACATGAAAGGCCCGCTGGAACACCTGATCGGTACCTTGCCAGTGGTCAGCCGCGCGCAAATCGCCTTTCGCCGTATCGCCGAGCTTTCCGAGCAGTTTTCTTCGCCTGAAGCGCACCTGCTGCTGGAGGACCACGGCAACAAGCCTGTCGTGGTCGACAGCCTGGAATTGCGCGAGGTGAGCTATGCCTATCAAGCCAGCCCCGGTGCCCAACCGTTCCAGGTAGGGCCGGTGAACCTGCGCATCGCCCAGGGCGACATCGTCTTCGTGGTCGGTGAAAACGGCTGTGGCAAGACCACCCTGATCAAGTTGCTGCTGGGCCTGTACACGCCGCAACAGGGGCAGATCCTGCTCAACGGCCAGGCCGTCGACGCACAGGTTCGCGACGACTACCGGCAATTGTTCACCACGGTGTTTGCCGACTACTACCTGTTCGATGATGTGGTGCAGGGGGACACGCACATCCCCGAAGACGCCAACCGCTACCTGGAGCGCCTGGAAATCGCCCACAAGGTCAGCGTCAAGGACGGTGCGTTCAGCACCACCGACCTGTCCACCGGCCAGCGCAAGCGCCTGGCGCTGATCAACGCTTGGCTGGAAGAGCGCCCGGTGCTGGTGTTCGACGAATGGGCCGCCGACCAGGACCCGACCTTCCGGCGGATTTTCTACACTGAGTTGCTGCCCGACCTCAAGCGCCTGGGCAAGACCATCATTGTCATTTCCCACGATGACCGCTACTTCGACATCGCCGACCAACTGGTGCGGCTGCAGGCCGGCAAAGTCGTCGTCGAACACGCACCCGCCCTCGCCTGAGCCCCACCCGGCGCGCCCCACGCGCGCCGGGTGCAGCTGTTTCGCCACCTGCCTAAATCACCCCCCTGCCCCTTCGTCTCTCTCAGTACGCTTAATTCTCCAGTGATGGCGAGACCGAGATGACACCCCAGAACCAATCCACCGATGACGCGCTGCTGGCCCTGCTCTGCGAGCTCGACGAAACCGCCGCTGCCCCTGCCGGCATCGTTGCCCACGGCGCCGATCACGCGCCGCTGTCGTTCGCCCAGGAGCAGCTGTGGCTGCTCGATCAGCTCGACCCCGATGCCGCCACCTACAACCAGCCGCGCGCCTTTTTGCTCCAGGGCCCGCTGCAGGCGCAAGACCTGCAACAGGCACTGGACCGGGTCATCGACCGTCACGACATCCTGCGTACCCGCATCAACGAGGTGCAGGGCCAGCCACGCCAGCAGGTCGACCGCGCAGCGCGGCTGAACCTGCGCTGCGTCGACCTGCGCAGCCAACCACAGCACGTGCTGCGCGAGGCGCTGCACACCGAGGCCGCCACCCCGTTCGACCTCACCCAGGCCCCACTGCTGCGCGCCTGCCTTTACCAGCTGGGCGCGCAACGCCATGTGCTGGCCCTGACCAGCCACCACATCGTCAGTGATGCCTGGTCCAATCCGGTGCTGCTGCGCGACCTCTCGCAGGCCTACGCCAACGTCTGCGCCGGCAGTGACTGTCAGCTGCCTCGACCAGCGGTGCAGTACCTGGACTTCGCCCACTGGCAGCGCGGCGTCTACCAGGCCAGCCCGGCCCACGAACGCGCTGCCAGCTACTGGCGCCAGTACCTGCAAGGTGGCCTGCAACGGCTGGAGCTGCCCACCGATCACCCGCGCGACAGCCGCCCCGCCACTGCCGCCGGGACCTGCACCCTGGCGTTGCCCGCCGCGCTGTTCAGCCAGCTGCAGGCAGCCTGCCGGGCCAATGGCCTGACGCCGTTCATGGTGCTGCTGGCCGCCTGGCAACTGGTACTTGGCCGCCATGCCCGGCAGGAGGATTTCATCGTTGGTGTGCCCAATGCCGGGCGCCCCCAGGAACAGGTACAGGACCTGATCGGCTTTTTCGTCAACAGCCAGATCCACCGGGCACGCCTGGACCCACGCCAGTCCGTGGCCGGCCTGCTCGAGCAGGTGCGCAAGCACGCCCTGGCGTGCCTGGAACATGCCGACTACCCGCTTGAGCAAGCGCTTGCCGAACAACGCCAAGGCACCAACGGCGTACTGTTCCACTGCCTGTTCAACTGGACCAGCGACAATGCCGAGCAGCCCCCGGCCGGTTTCGCAGGTTTGCACATCGAGCCCTTGCCCAGTGCGCCGACTGCCGCCAAGGTCGACCTCAGCCTCAACGTTCAGGCGGGTCGCGAGCGGCTCGGCATCAGCCTCGACTACGATGCCGCGCTGTTCGAGGCAGCCACCGCTTTGCGGCTGGGCGAGGACTGGCTGGCCATCCTCCAGGCCATGCTCGACCACCCCCAGTGCGCTATCGGTGAGCTTCATGCGCAACCTGCCTTGCAGCGTGAACAGTGGCTGGCGGCCGCACAGGGCCCCGCTGGCGATGCCCTCGACGGCCTGGCCGTGCACCAGCAGTTCGCGCGCCTGGCGCGCAGCCACGGCGAGGCCGTTGCGCTGGTCGCCGGCGACTCGCACCTGAGCTACCGCGCCCTCGACAACGCCGCCGAGCGCCTCGCCCGCCGGCTGCAAGCCGCCGGCATCCGCCCGGGCGAGCGAGTGGCGGTGGCCCTGGAGCGCGGCGCACCGCTGATCGTCGCCTTGCTGGCCACCCTCAAGGCCGGCGCGGCGTACGTGCCGCTGGACCCCCAGTTCCCCGCCGAACGCCTGGCCTACATGCTTGAAGATTGCGGCGCCCCCCTGCTGCTGAGCCAGGCCTCGGTGCTCGCTGCCCTGCCAACGCCAGGCCAGCAGGTACTGCTGCTCGATGACTTCGACCTGCAGGCCACGCACCAGCCCGAACCGGCCCTGGCCCTGGACTGCCCACCGCAGCAACTGGCCTACGTGCTCTATACCTCCGGCTCGACTGGCAACCCCAAGGGCGTGATGGTGCCCCATGGCGCACTGTCCAATTTCGTCGCGGCCATGGCCAAGGCCCCTGGCCTGCACCCGGGGCAGCGCCTGCTGAGCATCACCACCTGCTCCTTCGACATCTTCGGCCTGGAGCTGTACCTGCCGCTGTGCACCGGAGCGTGCATGGTGCTGGCCGACAAGCACACCGTGCAGGACCCGGCGGCAATCCTCGACCTGCTGATCAGCGAGCACGTCGACGTGCTGCAGGCCACCCCGTCGACATGGCGCATGCTGCTCGACAATGACCCCGACCAACGCCTGCCTGCACTGACCGCGCTATGCGGCGGGGAGGCGCTCGGCGATGACCTGGCGGTAAGGCTGCTGGACCGTTGCGCCGCGTTGTGGAACCTGTACGGCCCGACCGAGACCACCATCTGGTCGGCACGCCACGCACTGGCCCGCGCCAGCGCCCGCCCCGAACTGGGCCAGCCGATCGAACGCACCGGCCTGTTGCTGCTCGACGGCAACCTGCTGCCCAGCCCATCGGGTGTGCCGGCCGACCTGTACATCGGCGGCGACGGCCTGGCCCAGGGTTACCACCAGCGTCCCGGCCTGACCGCCGAACGCTTCGTGCCGCACCCCTATGGCAAGCCCGGCGAGCGCCTGTACCGCACCGGCGACCTGGCGCGTCGCCACGCCAGCGGTAGCCTGGACTTCCTTGGCCGGGTCGATCATCAGGTGAAGATCCGTGGTTTTCGCATCGAGCTGGGCGAGATCGAATCGGCCCTGCTCACCCTGGACGCGGTGCGCGAAGCCGCAGTGGTCGCCCGCGACGGCGTCGATGGCGCGCAACTGGTCGCCTATGTAGTACCCGCCAGCAGGCCCGCCGACATCCAGGCATTCACCGAACACTGCCTGGCGCCGCTACGTGAGCAACTGCCGGGCTACATGCTGCCAGCACGCCTGCACCTGTTGCAGGCCATGCCGCTGACACCCAACGGCAAGCTCGACCGCAAGGCCCTGCCGGTGGTCGACGAAAGCCCTGCGCAGGCTCGATACCTGGCGCCGACCACTGACCTGCAACGCCAGGTTGCGGCCACCTGGGCCGAGCTGCTGAAGGCCGAACGCGTCGGGCTGGGTGATGACTTCTTCGCCCTGGGCGGCCATTCGCTGCTGGTGGCGCGGGCAGTCTCGCGCCTGCGCCATGAGCTGGCGCTGAATTTCCCCCTGCGCCTGCTGTTCGACCAGCCGCGCCTGGGTGACTTCTGCCAGGCCCTGGCGCAGCTGCAAAAGGCTACGCCGCTGGCCCTGCCGGTGCAGACCGCGCGCGACCAACTGCCGCTGTCTTACGCCCAGGAGCGCCAGTGGCTGCTGTGGAAGCTGGCCCCAGAGAGCAGTGCCTATCACATTCCCAGCGTGTTGCGCCTGCGCGGCCCGCTGGATGTCACCGCCCTGAGCCGAGCCTTCGACCAGTTGATCGCCCGCCATGAAGCGCTGCGCACCTGCTTCACCCTCGAAGGCGAAAGGCCGCGCCAGCACATCCTCGCCCCCTGGTCGCTGAACCTGCAGGGCCAGCCACTTGAAGAAAGCCAGTGCCAAGCCTTCATCGCAGGCCAGCTCGGCCAGCCCTTCGACCTGGCCAGCGGCCCGCTGCTGCGCGTAGGCCTGGCGCGCCTGGCGGCCGACGACCACGTGCTGGTGCTGGTGCAGCACCACATCGTCTCCGACGCCTGGTCGATGCAAGTGATGGTCCGCGAGCTGTGCGCGCTCTATCAAGGCCAAGCCTTGCCCGCACTGGCACTGCAATACGCCGACTTCGCTGCCTGGCAGCGTCGCTGGCTGGATGACGGCGAGCGCGAGCGCCAGCTGGCCTACTGGCGCACACGCCTGGCCGGCGAGCAACCGGTGCTCGAGCTGCCCTGCGATCACCCCCGTCGCGACAACGCCAAGCGCCCGGCAGCACGCTTGCATCTGGCATTGCCCACGGCACTGGGCGAAACCGTGCAACGCTTCGCCAGCGCGCACCAGGCGACAGTTCCGATGGTGCTGCTGGCGGCCTGGCAGGCCCTGCTGCACCGCTACACCGGCCAGCCGGACATCCGCATCGGCGTACCGGTGGCCAACCGCAACCGCCTGGAAACCGAGCAATTGATCGGCTTCTTCGTCAACACGCTGGTGCTGCGCGCCGAGTGCACAGCCGACCTGTCGTTTGCCGGGCTGCTGGCGCAGACCCGCCAGGCCATGGTCGAAGCCCAAGACCACCAGGACCTGCCCTACGAGCAACTGCTCGAAGCCCTGCTGCCCCAGCGCGGCCCGCAACAGGGCTTGTTCCAGGTGCTGTACAACCACCACCAGGCGGCCGATGCCGCGCCACTGGGTGCGCTGCACCTGGAGGCACTGGACAGCCAGCCGCAGGAGGCCCAGTTCGACCTGGCGCTAAGCACGGCCCAGGGTGAACACGGCCTCAGCGCCAGCTTTACCTACGACCGCACGCTGTTCGACGCCACCACCCTGCAACGCCTGGCCAGGCACTGGCTGAACCTGCTCGAACAGGCCCTGGCCCAGCCAGGGCTGCCGCTCGCACGACTGGCCCTGATGGACCCGGCCGAACGCTCGCAGGTCCAGGACGCCTGGAACGGCGCGCCGGTCGCCCACCCACAAACGCAAGCGCTGGCCGCACGCATCGAAGCCCAGGTACAACACCAACCGCAGGCTGTTGCCCTGCGCTTTCAGGGCCAGGCCTTGAGCTACGCCGAGCTCAACCAGCGCGCCAACCGCCTGGCACACCGCCTGATCGCGGCGGGCGTGGGCGCCGAGGTGCCGGTGGGCCTGGCGGCCGAGCGCGGCTTCGCGATGATCGTCGGCTTGCTGGCCATCCTCAAGGCCGGCGGCGCCTACGTGCCGCTCGACCCCGCGCACCCGGCAGAGCGCCTGGCCTTCGTGGTCCGCGACAGCGGCATCAAGGTGCTGCTCGACCAGCCCGGCCTGCTCGCCGAACTGCCAGAGTACGGCGGGCTGCTGCGCCTGAACCTGGAGGCCGGCTACGACGACCAGCCGGTGGCCAATCCCGCGCCGCGCAGCAGCGTCGACAACCTCGCCTACATCATCTACACCTCCGGCTCCACCGGCCTGCCCAAAGGCACGCTGCTCAGCCAGCGCAATGTCCTGAGGCTGTTCAGCGCCTGCGATCGCTGGTTCCGCTTCGACCACAATGACGTCTGGACCCTGTTCCACTCCTTTGCCTTCGACTTTTCGGTGTGGGAGATCTTCGGTGCGCTCCTGCATGGAGGCCGCCTGGTGATCGTGCCGCAGGCCTTGAGCCGCGACCCGCAGGGCTTCCTGCACCTGCTGGTGGACGAGCGTGTAAGCGTACTCAACCAGACACCTTCGGCATTCAAACCACTGACCCAGGCCGCGTGCAGCGCCACCTCGGCAGACCTTGCCCTGCGCCTTGTGATCTTCGGCGGCGAAGCGCTCGACGTGGCTGCACTGCGCCCCTGGTTCGAGCGCTTCGGCGCACAGCGGCCACAATTGGTGAACATGTACGGCATCACCGAAACCACCGTGCACGTCACCTATCGACCGATTGGCCTGGATGACCTGAACCGCACGGTGAGCCCGATCGGCGAACTGATCGACGACCTCAGCGGCTACCTGCTCGACGGCGAACTCGAGCCGGTTCCGGCGGGCTGCGTCGGCGAGCTGTACATCGGCCAGGCGGGCCTTGCCCGAGGCTACCTCAACCGCGCCGGGCTGAGCGCCACGCGCTTCATCGCCAACCCGTTCTCCACCCAGCCCGGCAGCCGCCTTTACCGCACCGGCGACCTGGCGCGCCGCCGTAGCGACGGCACCCTCGAATACATCGGGCGCATCGACCAACAGGTGAAGGTCCGCGGCTTCCGTATTGAACTGGGCGAAGTCGAGGCCAGCCTGCTGGCGCAGCCGGCGGTGGCGCAGGCAGTGGTGATCGCCGACCAGGGGCCCGCCGGCACCCGCCTGCTCGCCTACCTGGTGGCGCATGCAGGCCAGGGCGGCGACACCGGCGCCCTGCGCGCCGCGCTCAAAGCGCAGCTCCCCGACTACATGGTGCCGGCCCATTGCATGTGGCTCGAACAGCTGCCCCTGACCGTCAACGGCAAACTCGACCGCAGTGCCCTGCCGGCACCAGCCGACAGCAACGCCCAACGCACTTTCCGCGCCCCCCACACACCGTTGCAGGAGCAGCTGGCCGGCATCTGGCAACAGGTGCTCGGCGTGCAGGCCGTGGGCCTGGACGACGACTTCTTCGAGCTGGGCGGCCATTCGCTGCTGGTGATCAACGTGGTCTCGCGCATCCAGCTGGAGCTGGGCCGCGAGCTGACCCCACAGGCCCTGTTCCAGCACCCGACCCTTCAAGCCCTGGCGCTTCACCTGGACACCACTACAACTGCGGTCGATGAAAACAAGCTCGACACCCTCGAAGCCTGGCTCGACGAAATGGAGGAACACTGATGGACAGCACTGCCGCTTCGAGAATTGCCAAGCGCTTTGTCCTGCTGCCGCTGGAAAAGCGCCGGCAGTACCTGTTGAAAATGCGCGAGCAAGGCCTGTCGGTGGCCAGCCTGCCGATCCCTCAGGTACGTGAAGCGTTCGACCGCCTGCCGTTGTCGTTCGCCCAGCAACGCCAATGGTTCCTCTGGCAGTTCGACCGCCAGGCCAGCGCCTATCACATCCCCTGCGCCCTGCGCCTGCGCGGCGTACTGAACGTGGCGGCGCTGCAGGCCAGCCTTGAGGCGCTGGTGCGCCGCCATGACAGCCTGCGCACGCGTTTCGTCGAAGACGAGCAAGGCGTCGCGCAGCAGGTCGACAGCACCGTCGCGCTGGCACTGACGCTCACCACGCTCGATGAGCAGGCCGTACAGGCCCATATCCAGGCGCGGGTACGTGAACCTTTCGACCTGGCTTGCGGCCCATTACTGCGTGCCGAGTTGCTGCAACTGGGCAGCGATGACCATGTGCTGCTGCTGGTGCAGCACCACATCATCAGCGACGGCCGCTCGATGCAGGTGATGGTCAAGGAGCTGACCCACTGCTACGCCCGCTTCAGCCAGGGCCTGACCAGCCAGTTGCCAGAACCGCAGCTGCAGTACGCCGACTACGCCATCTGGCAACGCCACTGGATGGAAGCCGGCGAGCAGGAACGCCAGCTCGACTACTGGCGCCAGCGCCTGGGCAGCGCAGTGCCGGTGCTGGAACTGCCGTTGGACCGGCCACGCCCGAGCGTGCAGCGATTCGACGGTGCGCGCCTGCCGCTGGCCATCCCGCCGGCCCTGTCCCTGGCCGTGCGCCAGCTGGCCCAGGCACGCCAAGCCACACCGTTCATGGTGCTGCTGGCCTCGTTCATGGCCGTGCTGCACCGCTATACCCGCCAGCAGGACATCCGCGTCGGCGTGCCCAGCGCCAACCGTAACCGGGTCGAGGCCGAAGACCTGATCGGCTTCTTCGTCAACACCTTGGTCATCGATGGCCAGTGCCAGCCAACTCTGTCCTTCGAGCAACTGCTCGACCAGGTCAAAACCACCACCTTGCAGGCCCAGGCCCACCAGGACCTGCCTTTCGAGCAACTGGTCGAGGCCTTGCAGCCGGAGCGCAACCTCAGCCACAACCCGTTGTTCCAGGTCATGTTCAACCATCAGGTCGGCGCGCCCCAGCCGAACGAAACGGCCCTCGGCCATGGCCTGGCCATCGAGCCGCTGCCACTGGCAGGCGAGACCGCGCAGCTGGACCTGACCCTCAACACCTTTGAGGACGCCCAGGGCCTGAGTGCGAGCCTGACCTACGCCACAGCCCTGTTCGACCACACGTCCATCCAACGCCTGGGTGACCACTGGCTGCGCCTGCTGGCGCAAGTGGTGCATGCCCCGCAGCAGGCGCTTGGCGAGGTGACACTGCTGGCCGATGAAGAACGCCAGCGCTTGCTCACCCAGTGGAACGCCACCACCCACGCCTACCCTGCCACGCCGTCGATCCATGCCTTGGTCGAAGCCCAGGCACGCCGCACACCCGATGCCACCGCACTGCTGTTCGGCGACAGCGCGCTGAGCTACGCCCAGCTCAACCGTCAGGCCAACCGGCTGGCCCACGCCCTGATCGCCCAAGGCGTGCGCCAGGACACGCCGGTCGGCATCGCCGCCGAGCGCAGCCTGGAACTGGTGGTTGGCCTGTTGGCCATCCTCAAGGCCGGCGGCGCCTACGTGCCGCTGGACCCTGAATACCCCGCCGAGCGCCTGAGCTACATGGTCGAAGACAGTGGCATCGGCCTGCTGCTGACCCAGTCGCACCTGCGCGATCGCCTGCCGCTGCCGCCCCGGCTGCCCGTGCTCCTGCTCGACCAGGCGCTGGCTGCGCAGCCCGAGCACGATCCGCAGCTGCCGTGCGCGCCCGAGCAACTGGCCTACGTCATCTACACCTCCGGTTCCACCGGCCGGCCGAAAGGCGCGGGTAACAGCCACCAGGCCCTGGCCAACCGCCTGCAGTGGATGCAGGCGGCCTACGGCCTGGATGCCAGCGACACAGTGCTGCAGAAGACCCCCTTCAGCTTCGACGTGTCGGTGTGGGAGTTCTTCTGGCCGTTGATCACTGGCGCCCGCCTGGCCATCGCCGCGCCGGGTGACCACCGCGACCCGGCGCGCCTGGTACAACTGATCGCCCAGCATCAGGTCACCACCCTGCACTTTGTGCCCTCGATGCTGCAGGCCTTCCTGCTCGACGACCAGGTTGCCCACTGCAGCAGCCTGCAGCACATCGTCTGCAGTGGCGAAGCGCTGCCGGTGGAGGCGCAGCAGCAAGTGTTCGCGCAACTGCCGCAGGCCCGCCTGTACAACCTGTACGGGCCCACCGAAGCGGCCATCGACGTCACCCACTGGACCTGCCGTGACGAGGGCAAGACCGGCGTACCGATTGGTAAACCGATCGCCAACCTGGCCTGCTGGATCCTCGATGCCGGCCTGCAGCCGCAACCCGCGGGCGTCATCGGCGAGCTGTACCTGGGCGGCGTGGGCCTTGCCCGCGGTTATCACCAACGCCCGGCACTGACCGCCGAGCGTTTCGTTGCCTGCCCGTTCCAGCCTGGCGCACGCATGTACCGCACCGGCGACCTGGCGCGCTACCGCGCCGACGGCGTGATCGAGTACTGCGGGCGCATCGACCACCAGGTAAAAATCCGCGGCCTGCGCATCGAACTCGGCGAGATCGAAGCGCGCCTGATGGAGCAACCCGCCATCCACGAGGCCGCCGTGCTGGCCGTGGACAACCAGCTGGTCGCCTACCTGGTGGCCAAGGCCGGCACACCGCTGCCGGAGCGCGAGCAACTGAGCCAGGCACTGCTGGCCCACCTGCCCGACTACATGGTGCCCAACCAGTGGTTGTTCCTGCAGCGCATGCCGCTGAGCCCCAATGGCAAACTCGACCGCAAGGCCCTGCCCGCCCCGGGGCGGGCTCAGGCACAGGCCAGCTACAGCGCCGCCGAAGATGAACTGCAGGCACGCCTGGTGCAGGTCTGGCAGCGGGTGCTCAAGCGTGAGCACGTGGGCATTGATGACAACTTCTTCGAGCTGGGCGGCGACTCGATCGTGTCCATCCAGCTGGTGAGCCAGGCTCGACGCGACGGCCTGCACATCACCCCCAAAGACCTGTTCAGCCACCAGACCGTGCGCACGCTGGCCCACGTCACCCTGACCCAGGCCGAACCGGCCGAGGCCGCATACCGGCCGGCCAGCGGTCGCAGCCTGCTACTGCCGATGCAACAGCAGTTCTTCGCCCAGGCCGTGCCACAGGCGCAGCGCTGGAACCAGTCGGTGATGCTCAAGGCCAACCAGGCGCTGGCCCCGGCCCATGTGCGCCAGGCACTCGCTGCACTGCTGGCCACCCACGATGCCTTGCGCCTGCGCTTCAGCCAGGTGCAAGGCGAGTGGCAGGCACACTTTGCCCCGCACGTGCCCGACGACGACGTGCTCTGGCTGTTCGAGCCAAGCCAGGGCGACAGCTGGCAGGGCCTGTGCGACCGTGCTCAGGGCAGCCTCGACCTGGCCCAAGGCCCGTTGCTGCGCGCAGTGCAGGGGGTGGTCGACGGTGAGCAGCGCCTGCTGCTGGTGATCCACCACCTGGCCGTTGACGGTGTGTCCTGGCGCATCCTGCTTGAAGACCTCCAAAGTGCCTATTCCCAGGCGGCTGCCGGCCAGGCCTGCGCGCTGCCACCGCGTACCCTGTCGGTGCAGGACTGGGCCCTGCGCCTGCAAGCGCACGCACAGAGCCCGGCCGGGGAGCAGGAAGCCGCCTTCTGGCAACGTCAGTGCGCCGATATCGACAGCACGCTGCCGGTGATCGATGCCGACGCTGCGCTGCGCCTGCGCGACAGCCGCAGCGTCACCACCCATCTGGATGCCGCGACCACCACGCGCCTGCTCAAGGATTGCCCGGCCGCCTACCGCACGCAGATCAACGACCTGCTGCTGGCCGCCCTCGCCCGCGTGCTGCAACGCTGGACCGGCGCCGATGACCATCTGGTGGAACTCGAAGGCCATGGCCGCGAAGCCTTCGCCGACGTCGAGGCCGACCTGACCCGCAGCGTCGGCTGGCTGACCAGCCTCTACCCGGCCCGCATCAGCGCCGGCAGCTCGCTGGCCGAAGCGATCATGCTGACCAAGGAACACTTGCGCGCCCTGCCGGGCAAAGGTGCTTTCTTCGGTGCCCTGCGCAGCTTCGCCAGCCCGGCAATACGTGAGGCCCTGGCCGCGTTGCCCGCTGCGCGTATCACCTTCAACTACCTGGGCCAGTTCGACAGTGGCAACGACGATGCCGCCACGCTGATGCGGCCGATCCCGGCAGACAAAGGCCGCGAACACAGCGCCGATGCACCGCTGCAGAACTGGCTGGCGCTCAATGGCCAGGTGTTCGACGGCGAGCTGCGCTTGAACTGGAGCTTCAGCCAGCGCATGTTCGAGCCGGCTCAACTGCAGCGCCTGGCCGATGACTACGCCGCCGAGTTGCGCGAGGCCGTGGCCCTGTGCGGCCAGGGCGTGCGCCGGGGCCTGACCCCTTCGGACGTGCCGCTGGCCCGCCTGAGCCAGGCCCAGCTGGCCCTGTTGCCCTTCGCCTGCGACCAGGTCGAGGACATCTACCCGCTGTCCACCGTGCAGCAGGGCATGCTGTTCCACACCCAGGATGCCGGTGCCGGGGACTTCTACATCAACCAGACCAGCGTCGAGGTCCAAGGCCTGGAGGCGCCGCGTTTCATCGCCGCCTGGGGCCGGTTGGTGGAGCGCCACGAGATGCTGCGCAGTGCCTTCTGGCAGGCGCCGCAGCTGAGCGAGCCACTGCAGGTGGTGCTGCGCCAGGGCCAGCTCGACGCCCGGGAGCTGGACTGGCGTGGCCAGGCCGTCGAGCCGGCGCGCCTGGCCGCCGCCGCCGAAGCCGAGCGCCGCCGCCCGTTCGACCTGCTCGCCCCGCCCCTGCTGCGCCTGTTGCTGGTGCGCCTGGATGACGAGCGCCACCAACTGATCCTGACCAGCCACCACATCCTCATGGATGGCTGGAGCCAGTCACGCCTGCTCGGTGAACTGTTCCAGTGCTACGCCGGCCAGCCGTTGCCGGCTCAGCAAGGCCGCTACAGCGACTACATCCGCTGGCTGCAGGCGCCGGCGCAACAGGCCAGCGAAGCCTTCTGGCGGCCACGCCTGGCCGAGCTGCAGGCCCCCACCCAGCTGGCCGGTGCGGCCGGCAGCCGCAGCGCCCAGGAAGGCCACGGCGCGCTCTACCTGCACTGGGACGAGCAGCGCACCACCTGGCTGCGCGAGCAGGCCCAGCGCCTGCGCGTAACCCCCAACACCCTGGTGCAGGCTGCCTGGGTGCTGCTGTTGCAACGTTACACCGGCCAACAGACCGTGTGCTTCGGCGCCACCGTGTCCGGTCGCCCGGCCAGCCTCCCGGGTGCCGACAGCCTGCTGGGGCTGTTCATCAACACCCTGCCGATCATCCAGGCCCCGCACCCGGCACAAGCGGTGCAGGACTGGCAGCAACAGTTGCAGACCTGCAACCTGGAAGTGCGCGACCACGAGCACACGCCGCTGGTGGACATCCAGCGCTGGGCCCAGAGCAACGGCCAGGCGCTGTTCGACAGCATCATCGTGTTCGAGAACTACCCCATCGATGAACGCCTGCAATCGGCCGGTGCCGCCGGCCTGCGTTTCGGCGAAGCGCAACTGCGCGACGTCACCAACTACCCGATGGACTTGGCGGTGCACCTCAATACCCGCCTGCGTATCGAGTTCCTCTACCGCCTGGACCATTTCCAGGCGCAGCAGGTGCAGGCCATCCGCCGCCACTTCGAAGCCTTGCTCGAACGCCTGCTGAGCCACCCCGAGGCGGCAGTCGGCACGCTCGGCCTGCTCGACACCGTCGTGCAGCCACACGCACAGCCCTGCGATACAGCACAGCATGACCTGGCCAGCCTGATCGGCCGTCATGCAAAGGAGCGTGCAGACCAGGTGGCAGTGCGCTGCGACGGGGTGCAACTGACCTACGGGCAATTGGAAGAGCAGGCCAACCGCCTGGCCTGGACCCTGCTCGAACGCGGTATCGGGCGCGAGGACCGGGTGGGCATCGCCTTGGACCGCTCGGTGCGCACCATCGTTGCCTTCTACGCGGTGATGAAGGCTGGCGCGGCCTATGTGCCGCTGGACATCGATTACCCCGCCGAACGCCTGCAGTGGATCATCGGCGACGCCGACGTGGCCCTGTTGCTGACCGACAGCGTTATCGGCGAGCGCCTGGGCGTCGCCCCGGAGCGCCGCCTGGACCTGGACCGGTGCAAGCTGTCCGCGCAGCGACACGCGCCGCGACAGCAGGCGCATGACGATCAGCTCAGCTACATGATCTACACCTCCGGCTCCACTGGTAACCCCAAGGGCGTGGCCGTGGCTCGTGGCCCGCTGCGCATGCACTGCCAGGCGATCATCGAACGCTACGAGATGGGCCCGTCGACCCGCGAACTGCTGTTCATGTCGTTCGCCTTCGACGGTGCCCAGGAGCGCTGGCTGTCGACCCTGATCAGCGGGGGCTTGCTGGTGGTGCGTGGCAACACCCTGTGGACCCCGCAGCAGACTTGGGACGTGCTGCATGCCGAGGCCATCAGCATCGCCTGCTTCCCGCCGGCCTATCTTCAGCAACTGGCCGAATATGGCCAGGCCCAACCGGCCCCGCCCCCTGTGCGCATCTACTGCTTCGGCGGCGATGCAGTGGCCGATGCCAACTTCGAGCAGGTCAAGCAGGTGCTCAAACCGCAGTACCTCACCAACGGCTACGGCCCTACCGAAACTGTGGTCACCCCGCTGCTGTGGAAGGTGCCGGTGACGGCGCGCTGCGAAGCGGTGTATGCACCCATTGGCGTGGCCGTGGGCAACCGCACGCTGCATGTCCTGGATGATTGCCTCAACCCGCTGCCGGCAGGCCTGGCCGGCGAGTTGTACATCGGTGGCGAGGGCCTTGCCCGTGGCTATCACCGCCGCCCGGGGCTGAGTGCCGAGCGCTTCGTCGCCGACCCGTTCAGCGCCACGGGCGGGCGCCTGTACCGCACCGGTGACCTGGTACGCCAGCGCCCGGACGGGGTGTTCGACTACCTCGGGCGTTTGGACAATCAGGTGAAGGTCCGCGGTTTTCGCATCGAACTGGGTGAGATCGAGGCGCGCCTGCGCGATATCGCCAACGTGCTCGATGCCGTGGTGGTGGCGCGCGAGGGTGCCAACGGTAAGCAGCTGGTCGGTTACGTGGTACGTGGCGACGGCGAGCGGGCTGTCACCCCGATGCTCGAGTACCTGCGCCAGGTACTGCCGGACTACATGGTACCGGCGCAACTGATGGTGCTCGATGCCTTGCCGCTGACCCCCAATGGCAAGGTCGATCGCCGCGCACTGCCCGAACCTCTCATGTGCGAACGCCAGTACCAGGCACCGGCAGATGACCGCCAGCGTGCGCTGGCGGCGATATGGGCCGATGTGTTGGGCCTGGAGCAGGTTGGGGTGAGTGATCATTTCTTCGAACTGGGGGGCGATTCACTGAGTGTGCTCAAGGTGCTCTCGCGCTTGCGCAACCAACCGCAACTGGGCCTGAACCTGAAGCTGCGCGACCTGATCGCCCGCCCGACCATCGCCGAACTGTGCCCGGCCGAGGCGCGCGAGCAAACGGCACTCGACCCACTGCTGCTGCTCAACCGCAAGGTCGAACGCCAGGCACCGCTGTTCTGCCTGCATGCAGGCTTCGGCACGGTGTTCGACTACCGCGCACTGGCTCAGCGGCTGGACGGCGTTTGCAGTGTCTATGGCCTGCAGAACCGCATGCTGCTCGACCGCCAGTGGCAGGACGAGTCGCTCGAAGCCATGGCCATCGACTACGCCCAGTACATCCGCCAGAAGCAGCCCCAAGGCCCCTACCGCCTGCTGGGCTGGTCGCTGGGTGGCACCCTGGCGCTGCTGGTGGCCCGCGAGCTGGAGAGCCAGGGCCAGCAGATCGACCTGCTTGGTCTGGTTGACCCATATGTACCGGGTGAGCCAGGTGCGGCCCTGGACGAAGACTGCGGCGGCGACCTGCGCGCTTTCCTCGCCGTGGTCAGTGGCCGCCCGGCCGACAGCCTGCCGCTGTTCCCGGTAGCGGCCAATGCCGATGCCACGCAGCTGCAGGCACTGATCGAGCGGAGCCTGGGCGCAGAGGCCATGGACGGCCTGCAAAGCAGCGAGGATCTGGCGCGCACGTTTACCGTCGCCATGACCCTCAAGGCCCTGTCGCTGCAAGTGCACGCCCTGCCTGCGGTACGCGCCAGCCTGGACTGCTGGTGGGCACAGAGCAGCGAAGCGGGCGTCTGCCAGGCCTTCGAAGCGCACCACGCGATCCACTCCAGCCAGCGCCTGGCCGCAGATCACTACGCCATCGTCAGCCATGGTGCACTGCTCGAAACCGTGCTTCACCGCCTGCAGCCGGTGCCCGCACCAACCCTGTGAGCCTGCGCCCGGCCGCCCTGCGCGGCCGGGCCCTTATCCAACAATGTGAAGGAAACCCGAATGTCCCTGGATTGCGATCTGGAAGCGTTCCTGGAACTGGCCGAACTCGGCCGCCTGACGGGCAAGAGCCAGCCCATGCATCAGTTGGGCATCGCCCAGGCGCGGGCGGAATTCGAAAACGCCTCGCGCCTGCTCGACCCCGACCCTCCCGCCCACGTCGAGGTGCGCGCCCTGCAGTTCAGTTGCCGCGATGGTGCGCAGTTGCCCGCCCGCCTCTACGTGCGCCCGGGCGTCACGCCCAAGGCCACCCTGCTCTACCTGCATGGCGGTGGCTATGTGGTCGGCAGCCTGGACTCGCATGACTGCGTGTGCCGGCGCCTGGCCTGCCTGGGTGACTATGCGGTGTTCGCTGCGCACTACCGGCTGGCGCCGGAGCAGCCGTTCCCGACGGCCCTGCACGATTGCCAGGACGCCGCCAGCTGGCTGCAGCACAGCGCCACCGAACTGGGCCTGCCGAGCGCGCTGGTGCTGGCCGGCGACAGCGCGGGGGCAACCCTGGCCACGGTGCTGGCGATCGAAGCCGCGCAACACCCGCAGGCCATGGCAGTGAAGGCGCAGCTACTGTTTTACCCTGTGACCGAAAGCAATACCCGGCGCGCCTCGCACCAGCGGTATGCCGAGGGTTATCTGCTGGAGAGCGGCACACTGGACTGGTTCTATGACCATTACCTGGGCGCCGCCCAGGCGCACAATGACTGGCGCGCCTCGCCTCTGCTGCACCCGGCGCTGCCGGCCATGGCGCCGGCGTATGTGAACCTGGCCCAGTACGACCCGTTGTTCGATGAAGGCCTGGACTATGCGCGCAAGCTTGAGGCGAGCGGCACACCGACCACCCTGCGCATAGAGGCGGGGCTGACCCACGACTTTCTGCGCATGTCGGGGATCACCGGAGCGACTGGCGAGGTGTATGCCGCGGCAGGATGCTGGTTGGAGCAGGTGCTGGCCTGATGCGAATCTGGGGCCGCTTTGCGGCCCATCGCCGGCAAGCCGGCGCAAAGGTACAGCGCAGACCTCAAGAACTGCGCTGTACCTGTGGGGGCCGGCTTGCCGGCGATGGGCTGCGCAGCAGCCCTGATTACGCTAACTGAAATCAGTACGTCGCCCGTACCGTCAGCATGAAGTTGCGTGGATCGCCATAGTAGTTGCCGTAGGTCGAGGTACCGACTGTCTGGTAGTACTTCTTGTCGAACAGGTTGTTGCCGTTGAGGGTCACGTTCCAGTGCTCGTCGATACGGTAGTCGACCATCGCGTTCCAGATCGCATAACCGCTCTGCTGGTATTCGAAAGGCACGTCGGACTGCACTACGTTGCCCAGGCTGTCGTAAGTCGCTGCAGTGCCGCTGACCTTGGTCGCACTCTGGATGTCCACGCCACCCCCGACGCGGAAGTCGTTCAGCACACCCGGCAAGCGGTAGGTGGTGAACAGCTTGGCCATGTGCTTGGGCGTGACGGTGCTTAGCGCAGAGCCCGTGTCGCGGTTCTTGTTGATGTTGAGGGTGTAGCTGGCCATCATCATCCATTCCGGCAGGATTTCGCCGGAGATTTCCATGTCGATGCCCTTGCTGATGGTTTCCCCACCATTGACGTAACAGCAGTTACCGCCGAATGCCACCTGGCTCAACGGGTAGTTCGGGTCCTGCACTGCCTGGTCTTCACGCTTGGTGTAGTACAGCGCAATGCTGGTGTTGACCGCACCGCCAAACAGCTCGCCCTTGATGCCGGTCTCGTAGGTTTTGCCGGTCATCGGGTCGAGGGTGCTGCCAGAGGTCGCAGGCCCGGCCAGCAAGTTCTGCTGTGGCTTGAAGATCTCGGCGTAGCTGGCATAGGCCGCCCATTCGTCCGTCAGGTCATAGACGATGCCGCCAAACGGGGTGACCTTGGTCGGTTCGCGCATGTCCACCCGCGACTGCTGGGTCCAGGTCGACCCGGTGGCGTCTGCCGTCTGGTAGGTCTGGTCGAACTTGTAGCGCTGTGCACGGGCACCGACGATCAGGTGCAACGGCTCGGCCAGTTGCAGGCGCAGGCTTGAGTACAGGCCGTATTGGGTCTGGCTGTTGGGCTTGTAGTCGCGGCTGATGACCGGCCTGGCGCCTGGATCATCCCATGGGGTGGAATCGGGATCGAATACATTGACCGGGCCGCCGGCAGTGGTGAAGCGGCCAGTGCCGCGCCAGCGGCTGTCGATCTCTTGATAGTCGCCACCCACCACCAGGCGGTGGTCGAGGCCGAACATGCTGAAGTCGCCGGAGACGTTGACATCCCAGAGGTTCTGCTCGCTCCACTGGGTGTTGTAGGTGCCGTAGCGGGTCACGCCGGTGCCGGTGACCGGGTTGACAGAGCCCAGCGTGGTGGCGTTGTTGGTGGTGATGGTGTCGTAGATGTTGGTGTAGCTGAGGTTGAGCTTCCAATCATCATTGAGGCGATGGTCGATCTTGGCGAAATACTCGCGGGAAAAACCGTCCGCGTACGCCCAGGTGGTAGACAGGCCGGTATGGCGCGGCAGGCCAAGGTCTGCACCGTTGCTGTAGCGTGGCACGGCCGAGGCGGTGCCGGTCTCGTGGACCTTGTTGAAACGCAAGCCCGCGGTGAGCATGGTGTCGTCGGTGACATCGGCTTCAAGCACGCCATAGAAGAACGGCTTGTCGGTGGCCCGGTTGTCGACGAAGTACTGGCGATCCTGGTAGGCCACCACCATACGGCCACGCAGCTTGCCGTCGAAGCCCAGCGGGCCGGTCACGTCCAGCTCGCTGCGGTAGTTGTCCCAGCTGCCCGCCGAGGCGGTGAACTTGAGCTGGTAGAAGTCCAGCGGGCGCTTGCGCACCAGGTTGATGATACCGCCCGGGTCACCGGTGCCGCCAAACAGTGCGCTGGCGCCACGCAGCACTTCGACATGGTCGAACTCGGCGATGTCGTAAATGTTCGACGCGTAAAAGCTGCCGGCGGTGGTGCCCAACGCCATGGGGGCGGCGCCGTCGAGCTGGATGTTCTGGATCGGGAAGCCGCGTGAATAGAAGTCCTGGATACGGAAGGTGTTGCTCTGCACGGTCACACCCGGCACGGCCTTCATCGCATCGTTGATGTCGGTGAACTGGCGGTCTTCGATGACCTGGCGGGTGATCACCGATACCGATTGCGGGGTTTCCTTCAACGAGGTCGGGCTCTTCGAGCCGACGCTGGTCAGGCCCGGCGTGTAGGAGCCGGTGTTCTCGGTAGCCTGGCCCATCCCCTGGCCCATGATGGTGGTTTCGCCGATAACCAGAGCACCGGCGCCGACATCACTGGTGTCGGTGCTGATCAACAGGACCGAATTGTTCTCGATGCGGTAGGTAAGGCCTGCGCCTTCGAGCAGTTGCGCCAGGGCCTGGTCCGGCTCCATGGTGCCGCTGACCTTGGGTGCACGCTTGCCGCTGACCAGGTCGGGCGAGTAGACCATCTGCAGGCCGGTCTGCTGGCCAAGGGCGATCAGGGCCTGGTCCAATGGCTGGGCTGCGATGTCCACCGCAACCGGCTGGGCATGGGCATGGGCCATGGCCAGGCTCAGCACCAGTGCCGAAGCCCGCAGGCTCCACTTCGATGGCCCGGCGGCCAAGGCTGCCCCCTTGTTTCGCATACGTTTGGACTTCATGTGCGCAACTGACTCCGACTGTTCTATGAGTGTGTAGGTGACGGTCTCGACGTACCGTTTCTATAAGGGCCTTACGCGTTCGAGCGACGCGTTTTCAGCGGCTTACAGGTAAGACGCACGAACGTGAAAAAAAATGATAACTTTTTTCATTTGCGTTCAATTTGTCGATGGCTCGGGGCTGCCTAACCTCGCACTCATGAAAAACCGGAAGGCTAATGCCAGTCGGTCAATAGATTTGGGGCCGCTTTGCGGCCCTATCAAACGCTGTTTGAGCTATGCCGTAAGGTTCTTCGCCTTGGCCAGCATCTGCTCCTTTTCCTCAGGGCTCATGCGCTCCAGTTGCAGGCGCGCCTGGGCAATCTTGAGCAACTGCCCGCGGTTTGCCTCGCTGGCCTGCAATGCCTCGGCCAGCCCCGCCACTGTGGGGTGCTCGAAGACCAGCGCCGGCGCCACTTCACAGTTCAACAACTTACGGATCCCAGCCACCAGCTTGATGATCAGCAGCGAATGGCCGCCGGCAGCGAAGAAGTCGGTGTGGATACCGATGCTGTCACGCCCGAGCAACTGCGCCATGCGCTGGGCCAGCAACGCCTGCAATGCGTCCTGTGGGGCATCCTGCTGGCCGCCCTGCTGCGGCAGCGGCAGCTGCAGCAGCGCGCGACGGTCGAGCTTGCCGTTGGCCAGGCGCGGCAGGCTCGGCAGGCAACGCAGCTGCGTCGGTACCATGGCCGCTGGCAGGCACTCGGCCAGCCGCGCACGCAGCGAGGCTTCATCGAGCCCTTCGGCTTCGCCGTGCACGGCGTAGCAAGCCAGCAGTTCCAGTTGCCCGGGCTGGGTTTCGATCGCCAGCACCGCCCCCTGCGCCACCCCGTCGATCTCCAGCAGGCGCGCTTCCACTTCGGCCAACTCGACACGGAACCCGCGAATCTTCACCTGGTGATCCTGCCGCCCCTGCAGCAGGATGCTGCCATCGGCCTGGTAACGGGCCAGGTCACCGCTGCGGTACAGGCGCTCGCCGGCTTGCAATGGGTTGTCGATAAAGCGCGACGCCCCCTGCTCGTCCCCCAGATAGCCCCGGCACAACTGGCGCCCGGCCACATGCAGTTCACCCAGCTCACCCACGCCCGCCAGTTGCCCTGCAGGCGTCAGCAAGTAAACGCGGTTGCCGGCCAGCACCTGGCCCAGGCTCGCCATCGGCGCCTCGGCCCGCAGTGGCTGGACCAGCACGCCGACGGTGGCCTCGGTCGGGCCATAGTGGTTGAACACCCGAGCCTGAGGCGCCAGCCGTGCGATGCGCGCCAGCAACTGCGCACTCGGCGCTTCGCCGCCCAGTACCAGGGTCGCTGGCAGGCTGGGCTGCGCGCTGTCGAGCAGCGCCGCCAGGTGCGACGGCACGATCTTCAGGCAATCGATACCTTCGTTGCGCACGAACGCGGCAAAGGCTGCCGGGTCCTGCATCACTGCGTCGCTGGCAACGTGCAAGGTGGCGCCAACCTGCAAGGCGCCGAACAGGCTGGTATGACCGAGGTCAGCCGCCACCGTGGCGCTGAACGCAAAGTGCCTGCAGGCCGAAAGGTCCAAGGCCTGCTCAGCGGCCTGCAGGTACCCGGCCAGTTGCCCGTGTTCGATGACCACCCCCTTGGGCTCACCGGTCGAACCCGAGGTAAACAGCACATAGGCCGCCGTATTGGCCGTGAGCGCTTGCGCCTCGAACGGCGCAGAAGTGTCCGCCAACTGCTCGAACAGCGTGGCATCGATCTGCAACTGCGCGCCGGCCAGGCGGCTGACCTGCTCGCGTCGCGCTGCGGGCCAGAGCGGGTCCAGCGGCAGGTACGCAGCGCCGCACTTCCAGCAGGCCAGCACCGCCGCCAGCCAGTGCACCGAGCGCGGCAGGGCCAGGCCGACAACGCTGGCGCTGCCAACGCCCTGGGCCTGCAGGTGCGCGGCCAGCGCAGTGGCCAGCTGGTCGAGCTGCTGCCAGCTCCACCCCTGCCCTTGCTCGATGATCGCCAGCGCCTGGGGCTGTTCGCGCAGCCAGCGAGCGACCCGTTCGGGCAGCAGTTCGGTGACCGCTGGCAGTGCAGCCTGGGCGTTACGCTCAAGCACCAGGCGACGCTGTTGCTCACCGACAAGGCCCAGGCTGGCCAAGGCCGCGTCTGGTTTCTGAGCGATGCTTGCCAGCAGCGTTACGTACTGCTCGAGCAGTAGCTGCGCCAGTGCCGGGCTATGCCACGAGGCCCAGTACTGCAACAGCGCCTGTGGCGCTGCGCGGTCGCTGTCGACTTGCAGCAGCAGGTCGGGGCCGACCCTCGGCGCGTCCATGCCCACTACCTGCCAACCACCGGCCAGCGGCGGGCAGGCGGGGATCAGGCGAAAACCGATGGCGGCAGGCTCCAGCGCGGGCGTCTGCTCGGGGGTGAAGTATTCCTGCCAAACGGCATGCTGCTCCAACTGCGCGGCCAGGCCGTGCAGCCAGGTACGCAGTGGCTGCTCGGCCTGGTAGTCGACAAGCACCGGCAGCTGCTTGTGATACACCCCTGCGCTGTCGGCGAAATAGGCGTAGTCGCCGCGGCTGTCGTGGCACCAGTTCACCACCTGCGCAGGCTGACCATCGAGCCGCGCCAGCAGCAGCCACCAGGCTGCCTGCAACACCATGTCCAAGGGCAGGCCAAGGCCGGCCAGGTGCTGCACAACGGCCGGGTCAAGCGCGGCGCGGGCCTGCGCGCGCTCACCGCGCGGGCTGCCTTGCGGGGGGCGCCAGGGCAGTTGCTGGGCGCTTGCGGGCTTGCCGTTCAGCGCGTTCCAGTAGCTGCGCGCAGTGCTGGCGTCTTCATCCACCACCACCTCGCTGCGCCACTGCAGGTACTGTTCGAAATCGCCGTCTTCGGCTGTTCCCAGTGTGCCCTGGCAGATCGCCGCAAGGCTTGCAGCCAGGGCCGGCAGGCTGGCAGCGTCAACCAGCGCAGCGAGCACACCAAGCACCAACTGGCAGCGCCCCTCGGCCTGCTCGCACACCAGCACGGCGACGCCCGCCCCGGCCTGCACATCCACCTCACGCTCGAACCAGGCCTGGCGGCCGGCGGTATCGCCCGCCGCCAGCCACGTCAGGTCCACCGCTGCCGCCTCGCGCTGAAAAAACTGACGCAGGCCGCGATAACCGGCGGCTTGGCCGATGCGCAGGCGCAGCGCGTCGTGCTGGCCCTGCCACAGCTGCAGGGCAGCCCGCAGCGCGGCGGGCGCCGGCACGCTGTCGAGCTGCAAGGTGATGCAGCGCGCCGCGTCCTGCCAGCGGGCAGGCAGTGCAGTCAGCTCGAGCACCTGCATGGGCAACAACGGCAGGCCGCTCGTTTCGACAGTGATGTTCATGCTTGCACTCCTGTGCGGTTCAAGGTGAGGGTTTCAAGGTCGGCACGTTGCATCATGTCGCCCATGGCGACGACGATCTTGCGTGGCCCCTGGAACGGGTCGCGGGCATGTGCGGCCAGCATGTTGTCGAGCAGGATCACGTCACCGGCCTGCCAGTCGAAACGCACCGCGCACGCCTCGTACAGCTCACCGATCAACGCCATGTCGGCGTCTTCGATCGGGCTGCCATCGCCGTAGTACACCTGACGCGGCATGCGCTCCAGGCCATACAGCGCCAACAGGTCCTCGCGCACGTCGGCATCCAGGCAGAACACGTGGTGCAGTTGCACCTGGTTGAAGAAACTCTTCTCACCGCTGACCGGGTGCTCGATCACCGCCGGGCAAGGCGTGCGGATCTGCAGTTCGTCGTTGTCCAGCCAGCGCCACTGGATACCCGACGCCTGGCAACGGCGCTCGACATCCGCACGCGAGTCGGTCTTGAAAAAATGCTGCCAGGACACGTCCAGCTTGTCGGTGAAAGTACGTACGTAGAGCAGGCCCTTGTCCTCGAAACGCTGGCGCAGGGGTGCGGGCAGGCGCTGATACATCTGCCGGCAATCGACCACCGGGGTGGCACCGCCAACCGGCGAAGGCAGTTCACAGAAGAACAGCTGTTTGCGCGGCCAGCGGTCCTGGTGGGCACTTTCGTTGTGGAAGAGGATCATCTTCTGCTCCGGATACGGCGTGGAGCGGTAGGTGTTCTTGCCGCCTTCCTTCTTAGGCAGGTCACCGTACTGGCCGTACAGCCCAGGCTGCACAGCCTCGGCGAAGGCCTCGAAGTCCTGCGGGGTCTGCAAGCCGAAACCGCGGAACAGAATGCCGCCATGAGCCACCAGTTTGCGTTCGATCTCGGCACGGTGCTTCACCACCCAGTCGGTCAGGCTCACGCCGGGATCGACCGGTTCGATCAGCAACGGAAAGGCCTGCCCCGGCACCATCGCAGCCTCGCGCACTGCGCTGGCCGGCCGGCTTGGCGTGCCGGCGCCGCGCTTGAGGAAACTGCCCAGCTTGTCTTTTTTGGGTTGCCCGCCGGCGGCGGCAGGCGCCGCCACGATTTCACTGTGAAGCGCCATAGTGATCTCTCTCAGTTGGATGTGTGGGTTGCCCAGCACCTGGCCCAGGATGTCCAGCCAGCCACGCAGCAGTGCCTGGACCCGTTCTGCCTTGAACAGCTGTGTGGCGTACTGCCAGGTGACGCGCCAGCCGTCCGCGACCGGGTCGATGAACAGCGCCATGTCGAATTTCGAATAGCCGCCCGCCTGCGGCAGCACCTGCACACTCAGGTCGGCCAGGCCGCCATGCGCCAGCGGCATGTCGTTCATCACGAACAGCACCTGCACCAGCGGGTTCATGCCTGGGTGGCGCGGCGCGCCAGCAGCCTCGACGATCAGGTCGAACGGCAGCGCCTGCTGCTCGCTGGCATCGAGCAAGGTGGTGCGGGTGCGCGCCAGCCACGCGGCGAAGTCCAGTTGTTCGTCCAGTTGCGAGCGCAGTGGCAGAACATTGACGAAGAAGCCGATCAGCGCCTCAAGGTCGGGGTGTTCGCGGCCGGCGACATCCGCCCCGAGCAGCAGGTCGTGCTGGCCGCTGGCGCGGTGCATCAGCAGCTGGAACGCCGCCAGCAGCAGCATGTAGGGGGTCACGCCCAATTGCGCGGCCCGTTCGCGTACCGCCACGACCGTAGCCGGCGGCAGCTCGTGATAGAGGTTCTCCCCCGCCTGGGACGCCTTGGCCGGGCGCGGCAAGTCAGTGGGTAACTGCAAGCGCCCGCTGCTACCGTGCAAGGCCGTGCGCCACCACTGCGCCGGGGCCTGCAGCAGCCCGGCACGCTCGCGCTCGGCCTGCCATAGCGCATAGTCGGAGTACTGCAGCACCAGCGGCGCCAGCACGGGCGCCTGGCCACGGGCAAGGGCGCTGTAGCTGGCGATCAGTTCGTTGACCATCAGCGCCATCGACCAACCATCGGAAATGATGTGATGCATGTTGAGCAGCAGCACATGGGCGTCGCCGGACAGGCGCAGCAGGCGTGCACGCAGCATCGGCGCCTGGTCCAGGGGCACCGGCTGACGCACGTTGGCCAGTTGCGCTTCAAGCACGCGCAGCTGTTGCTCGGCGGCAGCCAAAAGGCTCAGGTCGTCCACTGGCAGGTCCAGGTCGACCGCCGCCTGGATCACCAGCAGCGGTTCACCTTCGTCGTCACAGTCCACCGCGCTGCGCAGCACTTCGTGGCGCTGCACCAGCACCTGCAATGCCTGCTTCAGGCATGCGGGCTGCAACGGCCCGTCCAAGCGCAGGCCCAGCGGCATGCCGTACGCCCCGCTACCCTGGGCAAACTGTTCGGCAATCCACAACCGGCGCTGGGCCAGCGACAGCGGTGCGCTGGCCTTGGCGCCCAGTGCGCGCAGTTGCGGGCCGGTATCGCTTACCGGCTGCGCCTGGCGCAGGCGCTGAGCGAAATCACACAAGCGCGGGGCGCTGAACAGGTCGCGTACGCCGACCCCAGTGTGGCCGTCGCGGTGCAGCCGCGCCACCACCTGCGTGGCCAGCAGTGAGTGGCCACCAGCCTCGAAGAAGTGCTCGAAACGGCCCACTTCACGCCTGCCCAGCACACTGGCCCAGGCCTGGGCGACCTCGCGTTCGAGCGCATCCAGGGGCGCACTGAACGCTGCTTCAGAGGTGTCGACCTCGATCGACGGCAATGCCTTGCGGTCGACCTTGCCGTTGGGGTTCAGCGGCAAACTGTCGAGCAGTTGCAGGCGTGACGGCACCATGTAGGGCGGCAGCACGGCGCGCAACGCGTCGAGGATGCGCTGACGCAACCCGGCATCGGCCTGCGAACCGCTGACCGGTACCAGCCAGGCGGCCAGGTGCAGGTCGGCACCTTGACCGGCCGGCATCACCACGGCCTCGCGCACCTCAGGCAGGGCCAGCAGGCAGGCTTCGACTTCGCCGGGCTCGACGCGGAAACCGCGGATTTTCACCTGGTGGTCCAGGCGGCCGATGAACACCAGCTCGCCATTGGCCTGCTGCCGCACCAGGTCACCACTGCGGTACAGGCGGCCCCCGCCGACCGTGTCGTAGGGGTCGGGCACGAAACGTTCAGCGGTCAGCGCCGCCTGGCCAAAGTAACCACGCGCCAGGCATGGGCCGCCGATATACAGCTCGCCGTCAGTGCCGGTATCGAGCAGTTGCAAGGCTGCATCGAGCAGGTAAGCGGTACGCCCCGGCACCGGCGTTCCGATCGGCGCATAGCCGGTGTCGATGCGGGTAGACCCGTCGGCCTGCCACAGCAGCGGGGTGATCACTGTTTCGGTAGGGCCGTAGCCGTTGACGATACGCTGCGGCTGCAAGTGGGCCTGGATTCGCTCGAAGCCTTCACGCGCCAGCGCCTCCCCGGCCACATTCATGCAGCGCACCGGCAGTGCCCGGCCCTGCTGATGCGCCCACTCGGCCAGCTGACAGGCGTACTGGGTGGGGAAGTAGACCACGCTGGCGCGCTCGCGCTCGATCACCTCGAATGCCTGGGCCGCGGTCCAGATCTCATCGCCACGCACGATGCAGCAGGCGCCCTGGCTCAACGGCAACAACCACTGCTCAGTGCCCCAGTCGAAGTTGATCGAAGCGAAGTGCACGAAGCGGTCCTGCGCCGTCACCTGGTACTGGCCGACCATGGTCGCGATGTGCGCGGCGATGGCGCCATGGGTCAGGGCCACACCCTTGGGGCGACCGGTGGAGCCGGAGGTGTAGATCAACCCCAACAGGTTGTCGGCGCAGGCTCGCGGCGCAGGGTTATCGTCCAGCGGCGCCAGGGGCTGGTCCAGCCACAACCAATCGGCCGTGCCTGCCAGCGCCAGTGGCTGCGCGGCGCTGCGGGTGCCCAGCACCAGCCTGACGGCGCTGTCGTCGAGCATGTCCTGCAGACGCTGACGCGGGTATTGCGGGTCCAGCGGCACGTAGCCGGCACCGGCCTTGAGGATCGCCAACAGGCCGACAACCATCGCCAGGCCTCGCTCGCTGCACAGCCCTACCAGGTCCTCGGGGCCGACACCCCGCGCGATCAACTGTTGCGCCCAGGCGTTGGCCAAGCCGTTGAGCTGGCCGTATTCCAGCGTGCCGTCCTCGGCAACCACCGCCACGGCGCGCGGGTTGCGCGCCGCCTGGGCCTCGATCAGCTGGTGCACGCCCAGTGCCGGAACACTGCCGTCAGCGGCCTGCCATTGACCCTGGCAACGCTGACGGCTGGCGGCATCCAGCAGGCTCAGCTCAGCCAGGCATGGGTTACCGGCGCCAGCGATCGCCTGCAACAGGTGGCCAAACTGGCCGGCCAGGCGCTGCACGTCGGCCAGGCTGAAGGCGTCGTGGCGCAAGCGATAGTCGACCTGCAACTGCTCACCCATGCCCACCGACAGGGTCAGGGCGTAGTGGGGTTGCTCGTGGCTGGCCGGCACACCGAAGCGCGGCCCGTCACCGCCACCTTGCAGCACCTCGGCCACGGGGTAGTTCTCGAACGCCAGCAAGGTGTCGAACAGTGCCTCGCCAGCCCTGCCCGCCCAGCGCTGGATGTCGGCCAGTGGCGTGTATTCGTGCTCGCGCAGTGCCAGGTTGCTGGCCTGCAGCTGTTGCAGCCAGTCGTCCAGGCGCTGCTCAAGGCGCGGAGCGGCCACCAACGGCACGGTGTTGATGAACAGCCCCAGTTGCGCCTCGATGCCCGGCAACTGAGAAGGCCGCCCCGATACCGAAACACCGACGCAGACGGTGTCCTGACGGCAGTGCCGTTGCAGCAGCAAGAGCCAGGCCGCCTGCACCAATGTATTGACGGTAACCTTGCGCGCCCGCGCCGCCGCCTTGATCTGCGCCGATGCAGCGCTGCCAAGGCGTTGCTGCCACAGGCCGTAGCCAGCCGCTTCAACGCTGCGGCGCTGGCTGGCGAGCAGTGTTGGCGCCTGCATGCCCTGCAGCTGCGCCTGCCAGAACGACTGGTCCTGCTGGCGGTCACGCGTGGCCAGCCAGGCCAGGTAGGTACGTGGATGCGCAGGTGCCTGGCGGGGTGCCTGGCCACGGTAGCGTTGCATCACTTCAGCCAGCAACCGGGCATGGCTCCAGCCATCGAGCAGCAGGTGGTGATGGGTGTAGATCATGTGCCAGCGCTGTTCGCCCAGGCGCACCAGGGTGATGCCCAGCAAGGGCGCCTGATCAGTCGCGGCCATGGCCAGGCGCTGCTGCTCGGCCAGGATTTGCAGGTGGTCGGCCGACGCGGCCTGGTCGCGCCAGTCGAGCTGGCTGAACGGCAGTTGCAACTGGCGGCGGATCACCTGCACGGGTTGCTGCACGTCGACCGGCCAGTGAAAGCTGGCACGCAGCCCCGCGTGGGTGTCCAGCGCCGCCTGCCAGGCGGCCTGGAAGCGTTGCGGGTCGAGCTGGTCGATATCCAGGCGCAACTGGTTGATGTAGTCGCCGGCGGCGGCCGCATGCAGGCAATGGAACAGCAGGCCCTGTTGCAAGGGAGAAAGCGGCAGGATGTCCTCGACCTGGGCCAGGTCCACTGCCAGGGCGGCGAGCCCGGTGCTGTCCAGGTTGCTCAGCGGGAAGTCCGACGGCGTGGCACTGGCAACCCCCGGTTGCAGGCAGTGATCGACCAAGGCGCGCAGCTGGCTGGCGAAATCGCTGGCCAGCGCGTCGATGGTGGCCTCGTCGTACATCGCCTGGCTGTAGCCGAAACTGATGCCCAGCTCGCCCTGGTAGACCTGCCCCTCCACGCTCAGCCAGTTGGCCAGGGGCGCGTCGCCATCCTGCCCCTGCCCGGCCCCTTGAGGGTCGGGCTGCCACAGCGCACCCTTCTCGAACTGGCTGTCGAACTGGCCCAGGTAGTTGAACGTCACCCGCGGTTGCGCCTGGCGCGCCAGTTGCTCGCGTTGCGCCGGTGTGCCCAGGTAACGCAGCACCCCATAGCCCAGGCCACGCTGGGGTACGGCGCGCAGTTGTTCCTTGATGGCCGCGATGCAGGCACCGGGCTGTGCTTGCGGACGCAAGGCGACCGGATACAGGCTGGTGAACCAGCCCACGGTACGGGTCAGGTCGATATCCTCGAACAGCTCCTCACGGCCATGCCCTTCGAGCTGCACCAGCACCTGCTGATTGCCGCTCCAGTTACACAGGGCACGGGCAAGGGCCGCCAGCAGCAGGTCGTTGACCTGCGTACGGTAGGCACTCGGCGCCTGTTGCAGCAGGGCCTGGGTAAAGGCCGGCGGGAAACTGACCCGTACCTTGCGCTCATCCGCCACGCGCGTCTGCGTTACCGCACGGTCACGTGGCAGGGCCTGCGCCCCGGCCTCGCCAAGTGCCAGCCAGTAATCGAGCTGCCCCGCACAGGCGTCGGCATGCCCGGCCAGGCGCTCGGCCCAGGCCTGGTAGCTGCTGGTCCGGGCAGGCAACGGCTGGCCCAGGCAGGCACGTTGCAGGTCTTCGAGCAGGATGCGCCAGGAAACGCCGTCGACCACCAGATGGTGGATCACCAGCAGCAGGCGCTGACTGCCGTCGGCCATGGCCACCAGCATCGCCGCCAGCAATGGCCCCTGATCGAGCCGCAGGCTGCGCTGGGCCTCATCGCACAATGCAGCCAGCGCTTGCTCGCTGCCTGCCTGGCGATGCCAGAGCTGCGGCACGCCAGCAGAGGCCGGCGCGTGGTGCTGCTGCCATTGGCCATCAGCCTGGGTGAAGCGCAGGCGCAAGGCGTCGTGCTGCGCCACCACCTGAGCCAGGGCCTGCTGCAGCTGCGCCGCTTGCAGCGGTTCGCGGGGCACCAGCAGCACGGCCTGGTTCCAGTGCTGGCGCACCGACATGGGCGTGTCGAAAAACTGCAGCTGCACCGGGGTCAGGCGTGCCTCGCCCTCAGCCGGGCGCTGGTCGGCCTGGCGGCTGTCCACGCTGCCCGCAGCCTGGGCCAGAGCGCGCAGCGTCTGGTGCTGGAACAGGTCACGCGGACTCAGCGCCAGCCCGGCCTGACGGGCGCGGCTGACGACCTGGATGGCAATGATCGAGTCGCCACCGAGTTCGAAGAAGTTGTCGTCCAGGCCCACCTGCGCGGTGCCCAGCACCTCGCACCAGACCTTTGCCAGCTGGCGTTCGGCCGCGCTCTGAGGCGCAACATGGGTACCCTGTGCCCCGGCCTCGGGCTGTGGCAGGGCCTTGCGATCGAGCTTGCCGTTGGGTGTCAGCGGCAGGCCGTCCAGTGGCATCAGCTGGCTGGGCACCATGAATTCGGGCAGGCTTTGCAGCAGCCAGTCCTTGAGCTGCCCTTGCCAGCCCTCAGGCGTTGCATTGAGCACCAGGTAAGCCACCAACCGGCGACCATCGAGGGCCAGCACTACGCACTCGCGTACCAGCGCATGCTCGGCCAGACGCGCCTCGATCTCACCCAACTCGATGCGCAAACCACGGATTTTCACCTGGTGATCGAAGCGCCCCAGGTACTCGATCACACCGTCGGCACGCTGGCGCACACGGTCACCGGTACGGTACAGACGCTCGCCGGTGCCGAACGGGTCGGCGACGAAGCGCTCGGCCGTCAGCCCTGGGCGGTGGTGGTAGCCGCGCGCCAGGCCCACCCCGCCCAGGTACAACTCACCGGCCACACCGACAGCGACGGGCTCAAGGCCGGCGTCGAGCACATAGGTGCGGATATTGGCGATCGGCTGGCCGATAGGCACGCTGTCCTTGCCCTCTTCGACGCAGGTCCAGTGGGTGACATCGATGGCAGCCTCGGTGGGGCCATAAAGGTTGTAAAGCCCCGCTGCAGGCAAACGCGCGAACACCTGGCGCTGGGCGTCCACAGGCAGCGCTTCGCCACTGCAGACGATGCGCGACAGGGTGCTGCAGGCGTGCACACCGGGCTCATGGATGAAGGCCTGCAGCATCGAAGGCACGAAGTGCAGCGTGGTCACCCGGTAGTGCTCGATGGCGCGGATCAGGCGTTGCGGATCGCGGTGCTCGCCCGGCGCCGCGATGGCCAGGCGGGCGCCGGTCATCAACGGCCAGAAGAACTCCCACACCGACACGTCGAAGCTGAACGGGGTTTTCTGCAGCACCGTATCGCTGGCGTCCAGGCCATAGGCTTGCTGCATCCAGCACAGGCGGTTGGTCAGCGCCTGGTGGCTGTTACCCGCGCCCTTCGGGCGCCCCGTAGAGCCGGAGGTATAAATGACATAGGCCAGCTGCGTCGGCTCGACCTTGAGACCCGGGGTGCTGTCCGGCATCGTGTCCAGCACCAGGGTGTCGAGCGCCACGCACTGCACACCGTGCGGCAGCGGCAGGCTGTCGAGCAGCGCCTGCTGGGTCAGCAGCAGGCCAATGCCGCTGTCCTCGATCATGTAGGCCAGGCGCTCCTCAGGGTACTCCGGGTCCAGGGGCACATAGGCCCCACCGGCCTTGAGGATCGCCAGCAAGGCAACGACCATCTCGATGCTGCGCTGAGCCGCGACCCCGACCAGGCTGTCGCTGCCCACACCTTGACCACGCAGGTAATGGGCCAGGCGATTGGCCTGGGCATCGAGCTCGGCGTAGCTGAGCAGGCTATCGGCGAACAGCAGTGCCGGCGCGTGCGGGGTGCGTTGCGCCTGGGCCTCGATCAGCTCATGCACGCCATACTGCAGCGGGTAGCTGGCAGCCGTGGCGTTCCAGTCCTGCAGCACCCGTTGGCGGCTGGCCTGGTCGAGCATGGGCAGTTGCCATAGCGGGCGTGCAGGGTCAGCCACCAACTCACGCAGCACGGTGAGCCAGTGGCCCGCCATGCGCTCGATGGTCGCCGCATCGAACAGGTCGGTCGCGTAAGTGAACGCAGCGCGCAGCACGCCACCCTGCTCGTACGTGTCCAGGCTCAGATCGAACTGGGTGGTGCGGCTGCGCCACTCCAGTGCGGACAGTTCCAGGCCAGAGCCCAGCGTGACCGCAGCCAGGTCGGCCACCTGCGGCTGGTGGTTGTACATCACCTGGAACAACGGCGCGTGGCTCAGGTTGCGCTCCACCTTGAACGCATCGACCAGGCGCTCGAAGGGCAGGTCCTGATGGGCCTGGGCGCCCAGCACGGTTTGCCGCACGGCCTGCAAATAGGCCAGTGCGTCAGTTTGGCCATCCGGCTGCAGGCGCAATACCTGGGTGTTGACGAACAGGCCGATCAGCCCCTCGACTTCTGCGCGGTTGCGGTTGGCCACCGGGCTGCCGATGCGCAGGTCGCACTGGCCGGTGTAACGCTGCAGCAGCACGCCGAAAGCACCGAGCAGGACCATGAACAGCGTCAGGTTGTGCTGCGCCGCAAAACTGCGCAGTTGCTGAGCAAGCACCGTGTCCACCACCAGCTCCTGGCGGCTGCCTTTGAAACTGGGCGCGGCCGGGCGTGGGCGGTCGAGCGGCAACTCCAGCACCGGCTGCTCTTCACCCAACGTGGCTTGCCAGTAGGCCAGCTGGCGTTCGAGTTCGCCGGCTTCAAGCCAGCGCCGCTGCCACAGGGCGTAATCGACATACTGGATCGGCAGCGCCGGCAGTTGCGGCTGTGTGCCAGCGGCGCAGGCGTCATAACAGCGGCTGAATTCGTCGATCAGCACATTCATCGACCAACCGTCAGCGACGATGTGGTGCAAGGTGAGCAGCAACACGTGGTCCTGCTCAGCCAGTTGCAGCAGGCGGATGCGCAGCAACGGGCCATGCTCCAGGTCGAAGGGGCACAGCGACTCGGCCTCGACCTCGGTTTGCACCCGTGCCTGGCGGGCGTCTTCGGCCAGCTCGCGCAGGTCCAGGCGCTGGATCTGCGGCGCGCCCGGGCGGTGCACCTGGCACAGGCGCTCATCGGCCTGCTGCTGGAACACACAGCTCAGGCTCTGGTGGCGTTCGAGCAGGTGGCTGAACGCCTGCTGCAAGGCGGCCTCGTCAAGTGCTCCCTTGAGGCGGACCGCACCTGGCAGGTTATAGGCACCGCTGTGCGGATCCAGCTGCCAGAGCACCCACATGCGTTGCTGGGCGAACGAGGGTGCAAGACGGTCTTGCGCCGCCACCCCGGCCGGAATAGGGAACTGGGAAAAGTCGATGCCCTCTCTGGCCAGGGTTTCAAGGAACAGGCGGCGCTTTTCCAGCGGCAATTCAATGAAACGGCGGGCCAGTTGCAGGGACTTTTCGGGATTCATCAGCTTGCTTTCCGTACGAGTGGGGTACCACGGGCAGTGCCCGGCTATCCCTACGAAACGGATACAACCTGCAAAAAATTAACACCGCCAACCCCCTGGCCAGCGCCGGGCAGCGCGCTAAATTTCGCAGCCCGCCCTTCGTTCCGTTCTCACACCCCTCCCCCCACGAAGAGGCTGCGCCGTGGAACTGCAACCTTTGCTGAGCAAGCTGTTCGCCAATGCCGGTGCCGTCGGCGTCGAAGGCACCTTCCAATTCATCTTCGGCCCGCAGCAGGCCTACTGGTGCGAAGCTGGTACCCAGCCGCGCACCGAGGCCGGTCGGCATGCCACGCCGGATGTCACCATCGAAGTCACCCAGCAAGACCTGCTGGGCATCATGGCCGGCAGCGCCAACGTCGAAGAGCTGTTTGCTGGCGGCCGGCTGAAAATCGGCGGCAACCTGGGCCTGGCCACCCTGCTGCCGCAAATCATCGACCTGGCGCGCAAGGGGGTGACGGCGCAGAAGACCGACATGAACCAGCGCCATGTCACGCCACCGCGCTACAGCGAACGTGTGTCGGCCAGCCTGCCACAGCTGACCGAGGTAGAAAGAATCCCCGCCGCGCAGCTGGATGCCGAGCGCTTCCAGCGCAACTTCCTGCCGTACGGCACACCGGTGGTGATCAGTGACGCCCTGCGTGAGTGGAAGCTGTTCAACCTCGAGCGCCAGGCTTCGCTGGAGCACTTCGCCGAACTGCAGGGCATCACCCGCCATGGCGACTATGTGAAGAAGACCTTCTCCACCGAGCGCGACTTTCGCTCCACTTCCATGGCAGATTTCATCAACTCGCTGGACAACCCGCAGCCACGCACCGGCAACGGCGAGCCACCGGCTTACATGGGCAACAACATCGTGCCTGCGCAGTTGCTTGAGCTGATCCAGTACCCGCCCTACTTCGAGCGCTCGCTGTACATCGCACCGCGCATCTGGATCGGCCCCAAAGGCACCCTCACCCCTTTGCACCGCGACGATGCCGACAACCTGTTCGCCCAGGTGTGGGGGGACAAGTCGTTCATCCTGGCAGCGCCGCACCATCGCCCGGCACTCGGCACCTGGTCGACCTCACCCAAGGGCGGCCTGGACGGGTGCGACTTCAACCCCGATGCGCCGGATTACCAGCGCTTCCCTGACGCGCGCGGGGTGACCTTCCTGCGCGTGCTGCTGCAAGCCGGCGACCTGTTGTTCCTGCCCGAAGGCTGGTTCCACCAAGTGGAGTCGGTGTCGACATCACTGTCGGTGAATTTCTGGGTCAACTCCGGGCGCGGCTGGTAAGCGGCACAGGACGCGACAGGCATGCCGCGCCAACTCCCGTGGCAGCGGGCTTGCCGAGAAATGGGGCGCAACGCGCCCCCTCGTGAGCTCAGACCGCCGCAGCCAGTGCCTCGGCAAAGCGCTGCGCCACGTCATCGATCTGCTGCGCGCTGATGATCAGCGGCGGCAGGAAGCGCACCACCGCACCGTGGCGCCCACCCAACTCCAGAATGAGCCCGCGCTTGAGGCATTCGCGCTGTACCTTGGGTGCCAGTTCGCGATTGGCCGGTGGGTGGCCCAGCACGTCGCGCGGGCCTTGCACATCGACCAGTTCGACCCCGAGCATCAGGCCACGCCCACGGATATCGCCCAACTGCGGATAGTCGCGTTGCAGCCGCTGCAGGTGATCACGCAGGCGCTGGCCCATGGCCTGGGCATGCTCGGCCAGCCGATGCTCGACCAGGTAGTTGATCACCGCCGAACCCGCCGCCATGGCCATCTGGTTGCCACGGAAGGTGCCGGCATGGGCGCCCGGCTTCCAGGTGTCGAGCCAGTCGCGGTACACCACCACCGCCAGCGGCAGGCTGCCACCAATGGCTTTGGACAGGGTGACCACATCCGGCACGATGCCAGCGTGCTCGAAGGCGAACATCCGCCCGGTACGGGCAAAACCGCTCTGAATCTCATCGACGATCAGTGCCACACCGGCTTGCTCGGTGATGCGGCGCACCCCCTTGAGCCATTCGACATCGGCAGGAATCACCCCGCCTTCGCCCTGCACCACCTCCAGGATCACGGCAGCGGGCAGCGGCACGCCGCTTTCAGGGTCGAGCAGCAGGTTCTCCAGGTAATGCAGGTTGGCCTTGACCCCGGCTTCGCCACCCAGGCCGAACGGGCATCGGTAGTCGTAGGGGTACGGCATGAACTGCACCCCGTTGCCCAGCAAGGCACCCAGCGGCTGCTTGGGGCCATGGCTGCCCATCAGGCTCAGCGCGCCCTGACTCATGCCATGGTAGGCGCCCTGGAAGGCCAGCACGGTGCTGCGCCCGGTGGCGCTGCGCACCAGCTTGAGCGCTGCCTCCACGGCGTCGGTCCCGGTCGGGCCGCAGAACTGCACCTTGGCTTCACGGCGCAATGCTTCGGGCAGGATGCCGAACAGGTCCTGAACGAAGGGGTCCTTGACCGGCGTGGTCAGGTCGAGTGTGTGCAAGGGTATTTCATCGGCCAGTACACGCTGGATGGCCTCGATCACCACCGGGTGATTGTGGCCCAGGGCCAAGGTGCCGGCGCCCGCCAGGCAGTCGATGAACTGCCTGCCCTCGACATCTTCGACATGGATGCCACGGGCGCGCTTGAGTGCCAGCGGGATGCGCCGCGGATAGCTGCGGGCGTTGGATTCCTGTTGCTGCTGGCGTTGCAGCAGGGGCGACTCGGTGAACTCGTACAGCGGTTGCGGCGCACTGGCCGGCGGGACCTGGGCAAGGCTGGAAGCAGTCGACATGGGTAAATCCTCGCAAGCAAGCGAATGTGCGGGTAGTTGTCGCTTGGAAAACGCTTGGCTGGGGGGAGGATTTAGCGCTTGTTATGGGATTTTTTGGGGTCTGTACCGGCGATGGGGCCGGTACAGGCGGCGAAGATCAAGCCCCCGAGCGCGCCGGCACTTGCAGCACCACCCGCAAGCCATCGCTCTGGCTGTCGAAGCGCAAGCTGCCGGCACAGCGCTGCACGATCGCCTGGACAATCGCCAACCCCAGCCCGCAGCCACCGCTCTGGCCGTTGCGCCAAAAGCGCTCGGTCAAGTGCTGCAGGTCATCAGCGGCAATACCAGGCCCATGGTCGCGCACCATGAAACCAATCTGCCCGTCGGCCATCTGCACCTCCAGTTCCACTTCAGTATCACCGCCATGGCGCAGGGCGTTGTCCAGCAGATTGCGCAGCGCCGCCACCGCCAGCGGGGCCGGCATGCCGAGGTAGATCTGCGTGGCCTGCTCGGGCAGGCGCAGAACGATGCGCCGGTTGTCACCCCCACCGGCATCCTGCACGGCCTGCCGGGCGACCTGTTCGGCGCTGCACTGCACGCCATCTTCGAACGACAGGCTGCCTTCGACCCGCGCCAGCAGCAGCAGCTGTTCCAGGGTCCGGTGCATACGGTCGGTGCCCTGTTCTGCATGTTCCAGCGCCTGTTCACGCACTGCGCCATCGGTCATGCGGGCCACCTGCAGATGGGTCTTGATCGCCGTCAGCGGGCTGCGCAGTTCATGCGCGGCGTCGTCGGTCAGCCGCCGTTCGCGCTCAAGGGTCTGGGCGATGCGCAGAAACAGCTGGTTCTGGGTGTCGAGCAAAGGTTGCAACTCACTGGGCAAGCCCGCCACCTGCAACGGCTCAACGCTGTCGGCACGCCGCCTGCGCAAGGCGTCACGCATGCGATTGAGCGGCTCCAGGCCTTTGCCCAGGCCGATCCACACCAGCCCCAGGCTGCCGAGCAAGGCCATCAGCACCGGCGCCGAAGCTGCCAGCAGGATCGACTGGTTAAGTGCCTCGCGCTCCATGTGACGGTCGGCAGTGGTGATGCGCACATCGCCATGGTTGTAGGTGAAGGTACGCCACAGTGCACCGTCGATGGTCTGGTCGCGGAAGCCGCTTTGTTCATCGTCCATGCCCCCATCATGCTTGTGGTTGCTGGCAAGAATCTCGCCGCGCAGCGAACTTACCTGGCAGGCCATGCCGTCGGGCACGGTGAACTGGTCGGCGGAAAAGTGCGCCTCTTCGCCCTTGGCGGTCAGCGGCTTGGGCAACTGGTCGATCAGCCCGGCAACCATGCGCGCCGAAGCCACCAGGCGCTGGTCGAGGGAGAACATCATCTGCTGGCGCAGGTCGCGCAGCATCCAGGCAGCAGCGAGCACCCAAATGATGATGAACGCGCTGCCCAGAATCAGGCTCAGGCGTACCCGCAGGCTCATGATGCGGCTTCCTCTGGCGCCTGCGCCGGGCCAAGGCGGTAGCCCAGGCCGCGCACGGTCTCGACGATGCTGTTGCCAAGCTTGCGGCGCAAGTGATGGATATGCACGTTGAGGGCGTTGCTTTCGACTTCGTCGCTGAAGCCGTACACGCAGTCCTTGAGCTGTTCGCTGGACAGCACCCGGCCCGGGTTCTGCAGCAGCGCCTGGAGCAAGGCCTGCTCGCGCCGCGACAGGTCGACCGGCTGGCCGGCCAGGGTCGCTTCGCAGCTACTGGGGTCGTAGCGCAGCGGGCCATGCTCGATCACGTTCACCGCCCGCCCGGCAACCCGGCGCAGCAAGGTGTGCAGGCGCGCGGCCAGCTCGCGCAGGTCGAAGGGCTTGAGCAGGTAGTCGTCGGCACCGGCCTGCAGGCCGTCGACCCGATCGGTGACCGCATCGCGCGCGGTGAGTACCAGCACCGGCAGGTCGATGCCCTGCTGACGCAAGCGGCGCAACAGCTTGAGGCCGTCTTCATCGGGCAGGCCGAGGTCAAGGATCATCACGTCGAACTGCGCCGCCTGGAGCATGGCCCGGGCGGCACCGGCGTTGGCTACGCGGTCGACGGTCAGGCCTTGGGCGGTGAGGCCGGCGCAGATGCCGCTGGCGATCAGGTCGTCGTCCTCGCAGAGCAGAACGTGCATGGTGGGGGCTCCCGGAGTGGTATGGCTGGCATTGCACTATGAAGGGATTAACTGGGGATTATGGGCCTTTTTTCGGCCATGGTGGGCATGGCATCCAAGTCCCCGGCCTCAGACATGGGCATCGATCATTTTGCACCATGATCATATCCTTTCGCAGACGATATAGACATTTCCTACAAGGTTTACGGAAATGATCACCTCCAACCCATGATGTGATTTCCCCCTGCACAGCGTTGTCAGGGAGACACACATGTTTCTGAGCCACCTGGTGCCGTCATGGCACGAGATCGAGTCGCGGATCATCGATAAAGTGGGCTATCAGGGAGGCGCCCATTTCCGCACCCACCATAACCAGCCGGTCGCTTCACTGTCACTCAACCTGCGCCGGCTCAGGGCGGTGCAGTCCGCCTTCAACCAGGCCGAATGGCAGGCGGCGCACATGCTGCGCCAGCGCTTCGCCGACCTGGACATCGCCAGCATCATTGACGAACTGCTGATCGTCGTCAGGCAGATGGCGATGATCGTCGTCGGCAGCACGTTAACCGGCGGCGCGATTGGCGCCGGGATCGGGGCATTCGGCGCCGGTGCAGGGGCCATTCCCCTGGCCGGCGCTGGCGCGGCGATGGGCCTCAAGGTCAGTGGCTGGATCCTGGGCGCACTGGGACTTGCCTCCATTGCCGAGTTCTTCATCGACGGTTTGCCCCGGATCGGCGAGTACTACATCGATGGCATCCGCATCGTCTGGGAGGGCACACGGGACGAAAGCCTTAACCCTTTCGGGCGGGATGATCCGCATGCAATTTCCAGGGCGGCCCATCACATTGCCTGGGGCCATGTGGAAGTGGCGGTTCTGCTATTGGGGGCGATCGTTTCTTACCTCACACGTGGTCGGGGCGATGCCCGGGTGCTGGCGCAGGAGATGGCGGCCAGCAGCAAGGGGGCGCGGCTTGGGCAATGGATGCTCAAGCATGAAGAGGGGCTGAAGAACCGGCCGGATTTGCAGGTGCCGGAGCGACGTAAGGGGGCGATGGGTAATCACGACCTTGAGCCCCCGATTCGCTCTGGGAAAGACAAGGAGCCTTCCACAGGCAAGCCCGGTAGCATGCCGCTGCATACGGTGGCATGTTTCAAGGCGGACAAATTGCCGACATCCAAGCATGGCGAGTTTGAGCGTCAGTTGAAGGGACAGCAGGACGGGTTGAATCGGCTGACGGTTGAGGAGTTTCTCGAAAACCTCGCTAATCCAGCCAAGCGAAATCCCCACCTCGCAAAAATTGCAAGGAAAGAACTCTACGCTGAGTTGCAGGAGAGAATTCAGAGAGACCTTTTGAAAACCATGAGTCCCTTGGAAGCAAGAAAGCTCTCAGTCAAGCAAGCGAAGGAAACCATGTCATCCTTAGCTGCCCTGCATAACCCTGACTTAATAGCCGGTGGGCGAGATGCCATTTCTGACTTCGGGGACAAGCAAGTTAATTCAACGATAGGCCCACAATGGAGAAGCAAAATTGAGAGCATGAAATCCGCCGCTGAGACAGCGTCAAAATCAGGAGCAGGCACAAGCTTGCTCAACATACGACTGCATAAGTGCTGAGCCCCGAGGACTACGCCGTGGATGAAGTTTACTCGCTATTCATTGAACAAGTCGGTGGACCTGCATTCCGACAGGCAGTGCCCCCTTCAAGCATAGAGCGATATAGAGGAATACTACCCGACACATTACTGAAACTTTGGAAGGAGCATGGCTGGTGTGGATATGGTGACGGAATATTTTGGACTGTCAACCCACAGGAATATGAAGGTGTGACCGCCTCATTCATTGAAGGCTCCTCATTAGAAAATAGAGATAAATATCATCTTATCGCTCGCGGCGCGTTTGGCGACCTTTATTTATTTGGAGAAACCACAGGTTTCTCCGTAAAAATCTTGCCTCACATCTCGCGCTACAGGGCTAGCGAATATGAGTTGAGGGCAGATGACATGGACAGAGAGGTCCAGAACTTTTTCCTCAGCAAAGAAAAGGCATCTGTCGATTTCGACGGCATGTTCAAGCCTGCGAAGAAAAAACTAGGCAAATTAAACCACAATGAGATGTATGGATTCGTTCCCGCCTTAGCAATGGGCGGACCTTGCGATATTGCCCACCTCGAAAAAGTTAAAGCTGTCGAACATTTGCTAATACTCTCTGAGATTTGCCAGCTCGAACCCTTCAGTTTTTCAGACCTCTAACTCGACCTAAAGGAATCAAACAATGAACGTAGTCTTCTCTATCTTCCTCGAAACCTTCGGCGACCGTACGGGCCACCAACCCGTTCCTCAATCCGCCCTCGAACATTACAAAGGCAAACTCCCCAACCAACTCCTCGACTACTGGAAAGAACACGGTTGGTGCGGCTACGGCAGTGGCCTTTTCTGGCTGGTAAACCCGCGTGAATACGAATCCGTAGTCGATGCCTGGCTGGGTGGCACCACCCACGACACATACCACCTCATTGCCCACAGCGCTTTCGGCGAGTTGTACCTGTGGGGTGAAAACACCGGCTCGCTCCTGACCATTGCGGCCTACCATTCCCGGTACTTCTTGAGTACGCCAAGCGCCAACAGCGAAGAACGGGACAACAAAATCCAGAGCTTGCTCATGCGGGCCATGACCGAAAACATCGGCCTGGGGCTTTTCGACGAGGCCAGAAAAACATTGGGCGATTTGGAGGCCGGCGAGATGTACGGTTTCGTGCCTGCCCTGATGCTGGGAGGTTCTGCCGAACCGGGGCGCCTTCAGCGACTCGATGCCGAAGTGCATTTGATTCTGCTCGCGCAACTGGCTGACCTTCAGCCGTATGACCTCGACGAAGAGGAAGAAGAAAATGAATAGGCAGAACGACGTGCTCAGCGGTTGACGGCTTCGGGCCGGTCGACGTCCTGCAACACTCCGGCGTCCTGCACTGCAAGCCTGATGCAACTCGCCGGGTGCGCCTTCACCACCGAGCGCGCCCCCTCATCACCCGTCAGGCGTGAAAGCGCCGGCCAGAAATCGCGCCCGAACAACACCGGGTGCCCCTGTTGTCCGTCATGTTCTGGCAAGACGATCCTGGACAAATCGGCAACCGCGGCAAGCTGGCCCAACGTTGCCTGAGCGATCCAGGGCATATCGCCCAACAGAACCGCTACCGCCTGTGCCTCACTGTCGATCAACGACGCAGCCCCAGCCGCCAGGCTATGCCCCATCCCCAACCCGGCATCCGGGCTGGCAATGATCCGGCATTGGCCCGGTAAACCCAGATCCTCGCCGCGCTCCCCTTCACGCAGTACCACGCGAACATCGCTGAATACCGAACAGGCACGCTCGACGCTATGCACCAGCAAGCTGCGCCCGTCGCCCAACGTGGCCCGGCGCTTGTCGCCACCGAAACGCACGCTGCTGCCCGCCGCCAGCACCAGCGCGACGATGCTCACAGCGCCGCCCGCTCGATGCCGTTACGCATGCGCAGGATATCGGCCAGCACTGCCAGGGCGATCTCTGCGGGGGTCTTGCTGCCCAGGTTGAGGCCGATCGGTGCGTGGATGCGCGCCAGCTCGCCGCTGGCCAGGCCACCGATGCGCTGCAGGCGTTCGCGACGCTTGTCGGAGGTGGCCTTCGAGCCCATCACGCCAATGTAAAACGCCTCGGTACGCACTGCTTCAAGCATGGCCAAGTCATCGATTTTGGGGTCATGGGTCAATGCAACCACTGCCGTGTCGGCATGGCAACCACCGTTGGCGATGAATTCCGACGGCAGCTCGCGGCGTACTTCGATGCCGTCCAGCACCACGCCTTCGAGCACCTCGTCACGCGGGTCGCAGAGGATGACTTCAAAACCCAGCCCTTTGCCGAACTCGGCGCAATAATGCGCAACGCTGGAATACCCCGCCAACAGCAGCCGCTGGGCGGCGCCCACACGCAGACGCACACGGGTGCTATCACGTTCGACCCTTGGGCCCTGGCACGAGTCGTCGCTGAGCCGGCGCGTGCCGTCAGGCAGGCTCACCTCGCGCAAAAGCCGCCGCTGGCCCTGCAACGCACCAGCCAAGGCGCGCAGATGCGCCTGCACTTCGCAATCGGCCGGCAGGTTTTCCACCAGCACCTCCAGCACCCCGCCACAGGGCAGGCGAATGCTCGAACGCCGGTCGCTGCCATCGCCATAACGCACGATCGCGACCGGCTCGGGAAACTCGCCAAGGGCCACGCGCTCAAGGAAGTCTTCCTCGACGCAGCCGCCCGACAGCGAGCCCACCCACTGCCCTGCCTCGTTCACCGCCAGCAGCGAGCCCGGTGCGCGAGGCGCCGACCCGTAAGTGGCAAGCACCGTGCACAACCAGACCCGCTGGCCGTTGCCCGACCACTGCATCGCCTGGTGTACGACCTGCAGATCTAGATGTTGCACGTATTACTCCGCCTTCAGCTCAGCTAGCTGCTGTACGCTCAAATCACCCGGCAATCCGCCCCAGGCCTGACGCAGGTAGTTGACCATATCCGTGACCTGCTCATCACTGAGTTTGTCGGCAAAGCCTGGCATTGGCTGCATGCGTTCGAAGCCTGTGAATTGCTGCTCACGGATACCGTCGAGGATGGCCTTGACCAGGTTGCGCGAGTCCCCCTGACGCAGCACCGTGTTGCCCTGCATGGCCACCGCGATATGCGGCTTGCCTTCGCCGTCGACACCGTGGCAGCCGGCGCAGACGTTGAGGTACTGCTGACGGCCGCGCTTGGCGCTGTCGCTGAGCTGGTCCAGGGGGACTTCCTGTATGACCTTGGCAGGCGGTGGCTGTTCACCCAACAGATAAGTGGCCATGGCAGCCAGGTCGGCGTCCTTGAGATGCTGGGTGCTGTGGTGCACCACCGGGTACATCTCGTTGAACATGCTGCCCTGGGCGCTGATGCCGTGTTTGAGGAAGGTGGTGAGGTCGGGGTGGGTCCAGCCACGCTCGGCGAGGTCCTTGGCCAGCAGGCTCGGTGCCAGGTAGCCATTGAGCAGCCCGCCGGTCAGGCGCTGATCCTGCTGCAGCGCACCAATCGGGTTACGCGGGGTATGGCACTCGCCGCAGTGGCCCATGACTTCGACCATGTACTGCCCGCGCTGCCATGCCGGGCTCTTGCCGTCGGTGGGCTGCAACTGCACGCTCTTGCCGTACAGCATGTTCCAGCCCGACAGGCCCATGCGCACGTTGAACGGGAAGCTGAGCTTGGTCTGCGGTGCCGGGCGGTTGATCGGCGGCACGGTCATCAGGTATGCAAGGATCGCGTCCGAGTCTTCCCGCAAGATCAGGTGGTACGAGGTGTAGGGCATGGCCGGGTACAGGTTGGCGCCGTCCTTGCGTTTGCCCTCGGTGACGGCCGCAAAGAATTCGTCGGCCGTGTAGTTGCCGATGCCGTACTGTTTGTCCGGGGTGATGTTGGTGCCATAGATGGTCCCGAACGGCGAGTGGATCGGCAGGCCGCCGGCATACGGCGCGCCGCCTTCGGCGGTGTGGCAGGCCATGCAGTCGGCAGCGCGAGCCAGGTATTCCCCACGTTTGACCAGCGCCTGGTCATCTGCCTGGGCAACCATGGCGACGGCAAGGCCCAGCGCCAGCGTGAGACCGGAACGAACGAACGCCATGCTCAACCCTCCTTGACCAGGCCGAGGTCGTTGAGGACCGTGCGGGTAGCATCGTAATAGCGTACGTAGCCGGTGCAGCGGCAAATGTGATGCCCCAGGCTCTCTTCGATGCGGTCTTCAAGTTCGCTCTTCTTCACCGGTTGGCGCTGGGCACTTTCCACCAGCACGGTCGCCGCGTTGACGAAGCCGGGTGCACAGTAGCTGCACTGGAAGGCGAACAGGTCGACGAACTTCTGCTGGATCGGGTTCAGTGTGAAGTTGCCGGCCTCGTCCTGCTTGGCATGGCTCTCGATGGTACGGACCTTCTTGCCGGCAAAGTAGTGGGCACCGGTGATGCAGGTGCGCACTTCTTCGCTGGTGCCATCGGGGTTGTCGACGATCACCACGCAGGCATGGCAGATACCCTGGCCGCAGCCCAGGCGCGAGCCGGTGAGGTTCTGGTGTTCGTGCAGGTAATCGATCATCGCCAGGTCGTCGGGGACCTCGACCGGACCGACAGGTTGACCATTGAGGGTCAGTTGAAGCGGACGGTTAGCCATTGAGGGCCTCCTTGATGCGGGCTGGAGTAATCGGAAGATCGCGAACACGCTTGCCAATGGCATGGGCCACGGCGTTGCCGATGGCACCGACCACCGGGATCATCACCACCTCGGCAATGCCCTTGGACGGGTCGGTGGGCGACAACGGTGGGAGGATCTCGGACGTCTGCGTCCAGACGGCCACGTCCTTGGCATGCGGCAGGCGATAGCGGTTGAAGTTCCAGTCGCCCTCCCCCGGCCCCCCCTCATGCAGTGGCATCTCTTCGGTCAGCGCATGGCCAATGCCCATGGCGATGCCGCCTTCGAGCTGGCCCTTGACCAGCTCCGGTACCAACACCCGGCCGCACTCGACCCAGCTGTGATGGTTGAGCACCTGGACTTCATGGGTGCCCTTGTTCACTTTCACTTCGACGATAGTGGCCACCGGGCTGTAGTAAGTGACCATGGCGTTGTTCAACTGGGTGGCCGGGTAGGCGGCGTTCTGCCGGTCGAGCAAGTGGTAGCCGTTGCTGCTCATCTGCGCTTTCTTGGCGTTCGGCGCACCGTCGCCGTATTTAACGGCCACGGCATCGAGCGGGAAACGCTCGCGCACGCCGTCGATGACGAAGTCGGCTTCTGCCCAGCTCCAACGGTTGAAACCGTGAACGCTGACGCCGGTGACCAGGCCCATTTCGTGGGCTTTCTTCGCAAGCTCGGCGAAGGGAATAGGCGCCAGCCCGTTGCCGGTCAGCTCACCATTGACCCATACCGCGTTCTCGCGGCGCACCACCAAGGGGTTGGCCTGCCCGCCGAACGGGCCTTGGCGCCACAGTGCCAAGGCCGCCGGCCAGAGGCCATGATTGAACAGCACGCGCGCCGCTTCGCGGGTGGCGTGGCTGAAATAGAACGCCGAGTTGGTCGCCGACGATGGCGAAGCCAGTTTGCCGACCCAGCGCGGGTTGCGCAGCGCCGCATCCTGCTCGGCCTGGCTGATCAGGTAGGGGTTGCCACTGGTGGCCAGTTGCAGTTCAGGCCACTCGGTCACTGCGGTCTTCACCTCGTCGGCCGAGCGGCCGAGGAAGTCGCTGACCACCAGGGCCTGGGAAGTGGACATGCCGGTGCCCAGTTCGGTGCCGATGTGGCGCAGGCTGATGCGGCCATCGGCAGTGAACTCGACGCTGGCCATCGGCGCTTCGGAACCGGTGCCGAAATCCTTCTGGCAAATGGCAAAGCCCACGCCGTACCAGTGGTCCGGGTCCTTGGCGTCCATCTGTCGCTTGCGCGCATCACGGTTGCGCCACCAGTCATGGGCAGCAGCCTTGTCGAGGATCTCGTGCAGGCGCAGGGCGCCGGCAGGCACTGCGCCCTGGGTGTTCTTCATGCCTGACTTCAGCGCATTGGCACGACGCAGGTCGATGGCATCGACACCCAGGCGTTGGGCGACCTCGTCGACCATCATTTCGGTGGCCGCCATGGTCTGCAGGGTACCGTAGCCACGCATGGACCCTGCCTCGACGCCCCGCGAGTGGTAGGCGGTGACGGACAGGTCGTTCTGCGGCATGTAGTAGATCGACTGCGCCGCCGTGGCCCCGACTGCGGCCACCGACGGGCTGTAGTTGATCCGGCCACCGCCGTCACAGCTCATGTCGGCGCGGAAGATCCTGAAGCTGTTGTCCTTCTTGTCCACGGCCAGTTGATAGCGAATGTCGAAGGCATGACGCTTGATGCCGCTCTGGAACTGCTCATAGCGGTCGTTGGCCAGGCGGACCGGCACACCGGCGCCATACAGCGCGGCAACCGCGGCATAGAACACGAAGATGTTGTTGTCTTTGGAGCCATAGCCCACGGTGTAACCCGGGTGCATGTTGAGGTGTTTGAGGGCGAAGCGCGACGGCTTGATCATGTGCACGCAGTCCTGCGCCACTTCGAACGGGCACTGGGTGGCGACCACGAAGTGCAGCGTGCCGGTGCCAGCGTCGTACCAGCCATTGCCGTTGTCGGGCTCAAGCGCCGCCGGCTCGATGGAAGGCGTCTTGTAGCGCTCATCGAACACCAGCCAGTCTTCGGGCGGGTTGTCCAGTTGCTCGCCGATGCGTTTGGCGTAGAACAGGCCCTGCTCGGTGAGGTCGCCGTGCTGGTTGGGCTGCTTGGACCACACCGGCTTACGGTTGAGAATGGTGGGGAACAGCATGGCGTTCTTCAGGCTGGAGAACTCATCGTCGTCGAACGGCGTGGCACCGCCAACGCGAACGAAGCGGAAGCTGCCATAGGGGTCGCGCTGATACAGCGGGGCCTGGGCCCCGTAGCGGATCGCCTTGTCATTGAACTGCAGCTTGCGCTTGGCCTGGCGGAAGCGCTCGAAGTCGTTCCAGATCAGGATCGCCACCGGGTGGCCAATGAACATCGGCACCTTGCCAGGTGGCAACAGCGGGTCGGGCGAATGGGCTTCGGGCCAGGCAATGCCGTCCTTTTCCAGGTCAGCGGAGGTGACGATGCGGTCTGGCTGCAACCCGGCGCCGAGCCACTCAAGGTCGTAACCGGCGTAGATACGGTCGGCCTTGGTGGTCTTGAGCAACATGGCGTGCCCTTGCTGCTCGGGCCAGCCGGGCATGTCCTTGGCGCGGATGTCGCGGGCAAAGACTTTGTTGCCGCACACCTTGGACAACGCGTCGTTACGGAAACGCGCCTTGCCGTCGTGGTTCATCCACTTCTGCGGCGAGGTGGTGACACGATCTTCCATCAGTGCGGCGAAGGCCTGGCTGCCGAGCGGCGCCATGCTCACGCCGACACCGGCGATCAGGCCACCTTGCAGGAAGGAGCGCCGGGAAATATCACGGTTGGACATGCTTGATCCTCTGGGCAGGCCGCTGCCTGCCCATCTTTTGATTCTTGTGCTGGAAACGCGGAAGGAGGTGAGCGCCGACACAGGGCGCCCACAGAAAACTGACTTTCACGTCAACTTTACAGCACTCAAGTAGGTTTTGGCAAAGTCAAGCAGACAGTATGTCGCGGTATGTCCATGCTCAGCTCGCACGAACGTGGCCACAGGTTAACCTTGGGTTAATCGGCTCAGGCCAGCATGGCCCCGTTCAAATCTGCCAAGGCGAAGACATGCGCGTCCTCCTGCTCTTCCTCACATTCCTTATGGCCGGCCCGCTGCAGGCCAACCCGTTCGACGTAAAGCCCGACTTCCTGCCGGTGAACCAGGCGTTCGTCCTGACCCACGACCGCCAGGCCGACGGCCAGATGCGCCTTTATTTCCAGATCAAACAGGGTTACTACCTCTACCAGAAGCGCCTGAAATTCGACGGCCTACCCGTCGAGCAGCACCCGCAACTGCCGCCGGCCCTCAACCATCACGATGAATTCTTCGGCGACAGCGCGGTGTACCGCGACCAACTCGAACTGCTGCTGCCCGCCAACGCCCAAGGCCAGTTGCGCCTGGGCTGGCAGGGCTGCGCCGACGCCGGCCTGTGCTACCCGCCGCAAACCACTGTCATCGACCTGGGCGGCAGCGCCGCGCCTGCCACTGACCAGGCCAGCGACCAAGCCCTGGCCAGCGGCCTGCAAAGCGCCAGCCTTGGCTGGAGCCTGCTGGCGTTCTTCGGCCTCGGCCTGCTGCTGGCGTTCACCCCTTGCTCGCTGCCCATGCTGCCGATCCTCGCCGGCCTGGTCATGGGCAACGGCGCCAGCGCACGACGTGGCTGGGTGCTGGCCGGGGTCTACGTGCTGAGCATGGCGCTGGTGTATGCAGGGCTCGGCGTGGTCGCCGCGCTGCTTGGCGCCAGCCTGCAAGCCTGGCTGCAGCAGCCTTGGCTGTTGGGCAGCCTGGCGGCGCTGTTCGTGATACTTGCCCTGCCGATGTTCGGCGCTTTCGAATTGCAATTGCCAGCCGCCCTGCGTGATCGCCTGGACCGTGCGGGGCAGAGCACCCGGGGCGGCAACCTCTACGGTGCGGCGCTATTGGGGGCACTGTCCGGCCTGCTGCTCGGGCCGTGCATGACCGCCCCGCTGGCCGGCGCCCTGCTTTACATCGCGCAGAGTGGCGATGTGCTGCAAGGCGCGCTGGTGCTGTTCAGCCTTGGCCTGGGCATGGGTGTGCCACTGCTGTTGCTGGTGACCTTGGGCAACCGCTACCTGCCGCGCCCGGGCGCCTGGATGGAGCGGGTCAAGGGGGTGTTCGGCTTCGTGTTCCTGGCCATGGCCCTGTACACCGTACGCAGCCTGCTCGCCGCACCGCTGCTGCTGGCCTTGAGCGGCGCGTGGCTGATTGCACTGGGCTGGGCCGCGTGGCCGGCCCTGCAGCGCTTGCCTGCCTTGCGCGCCGTACCGCTGCTGGGCGCATTGTGGGGTGGGCTGCTGCTGATAGGCGCTGCCGCCGGTGGCGATGACCTCTGGCAGCCGTTGCGCCCGTTTGCCGGTGGCCCCGCACCTTCGGCCACTCAGCACGCCGAAGATGCGTTTGTCACCGTCAGCCGCCCGGAGGACCTGCAACGTGAGCTCGATGCGGCCAAAGCCCGTGGCCAATGGGTGATGGTCGATTACTACGCCGACTGGTGCGTATCGTGCAAAGTCATGGAAAAGCAGGTGTTTGCCCGTGACGATGTGCAAGCCAGCCTGGCCGGCGTGCACCTGCTGCGCCTGGACGTGACCGCCGATGCCCCCGCCAGCCGCGCGCTGCTGCAACGCTACCAGGTACCCGGCCCACCCAGCATCATCTGGCTCGGCCCGGAAGGCGAGGAACGCCGCGCACGGCGCATCACCGGCGAGGTGGATGCGGCCGCATTCCTGCAACATTGGGCCCAGACCAGGAGCCAAGGTTGATGCTGACTGTAACCTTGGGGCCCCTGACCATGGCCCTCAATCATCTGTTGATGCTCGCAGCCCTGGGCATCGCCAGCGTGGTCGGCTGGTGGGTCGCCCGGCGTGGCGGCGAAAGCCCGGAGTCGGCGCTGTTCAACCTGTTCCTGATCGGCCTGCTATGCGCTCGGCTGGGTTTCGTGCTGGTTTACTGGCCAATGTACCGCGATGACCTGGTGCAGGTGATCGACATCCGCGACGGTGGTTTCCTGCTCTGGTCGGGGCTGATCGGTGTCGTGCTCGCCAGCCTCTGGCAAGGCTGGCGCCACCCCGGGCTGCGCCGCCCGCTGGGCTGGGCACTGTTCAGTGGCGCGCTGTTCTGGGGGCTGGCCAGCCTTGGCAGCCATCTGTACAGCAAGGGCACCGAGCTGCCAGAGCTGAGCCTGCGCAATGCCAGCGGGCAATCGGTTGCGCTGCACAGCTACCGCGGCAAGCCGCTGGTGATCAACATCTGGGCGACCTGGTGCCCGCCGTGCCGACGGGAAATGCCGGTGCTGCAACACGCCCAGGGTGAGTACCCTCACGTGACGTTCCTGTTCGTCAACCAGGGCGAGACGCCGGAAAACGTCAGCACCTTCCTCGCCACCACCGGCCTGAGCCTGACCCATGTGCTGTTCGACGGCACCGGCATCCTGGCCCAGCGGGTAGGTTCGATGGCCCTGCCCACCACCCTGTTCTACGACGCCAACGGGCGGCTGATCGGCAGCCACCTGGGCGAGCTGTCCCGGGCCAGCCTGCGCCATGCCCTGGAACCTTTCGAACGGGCCGCTGCGCCCGCCCCTGCCGCACAAGGAAAATGACATGCGACTGACTGCACTGCTGCCCCTGTCCCTGGCCCTGCTGGCCACCCCGCTGGCGCATGCCGAAACCCTGCCCAAGGCAATCGAGCAACTGCAAGCCAAGGGCGCCGTGATCAAAGGCCGCTTCGATGCACCCGATGGCCTGCGCGGTTACGCCGCCGAGTACCAGAACAACGGCATCGCCCTGTACCTCACACCCGATGGCAAGCATGTACTGGTCGGCAGCCTGTTTGACGAACAGGGCCAGGACCTGAGTGCCGCCCCCCTGGAAAAGCTGGTGTACGGGCCCATGTCCAAGGCCATCTGGGCGAAGCTGGAAGAAACCAGCTGGATCGCTGACGGCAAAGCCGATGCACCGCGCAAGGTATACCTGTTCAGTGACCCGAACTGCCCATACTGCAACATGTTCTGGCAGCAGGCACGGCCATGGGTAGAGTCGGGCAAGGTGCAGCTGCGCCATATCATGGTCGGCATCATCCGCGAGGACAGCCCAGGCAAGTCGGCGGCACTGCTGGCTGCCAAGGACCCGGCCAAAGCGCTGGAACAGCATGAGAAAGCAGGCAAGGCCAGTACGCTGAAAGCGCTGGACAAGGTGCCAGAGGCAGTGCAGCAGAAACTGGCGGCGAACCTGGCCTTGATGGAAGAAATGGGCCTGCAGGCCACCCCGGCGATCTTCTATCAGGATGAGCAGGGCAACCTGCAGAGCCAGCAAGGGGCACCGCGGCCGGAGTTGTTGGGGAAAATTCTCGGCAAGCGTTAAATGTTGCAGATTTCGGGTTCTCGGTGCTCCTGAGATCGAGCGCCGCGCGGGCGGCGCTCGATCTCGCAAGCGCAACAATCCCCCTCCCTGAAAGAAGGGGGACAAAGCAGGTCCC